>NZ_JBHJTK010000004.1:0-240511 GCF_042267665.1 Streptomyces sp. NPDC056224 | reverse complement strand
ACTACCCCCCCCCTCTTGGGTCGGCCTTCTTTTTTTTTTTTTTGGGGGGGGTGGGGGGGGGGGGGTGGGGGGGGGGCGGGGGGGGGGGGGGGGGGGGGCCGCCCGCCGGCCCCCCCCCCGCCACGGCAGGGTCTAAGTCCGCTCGGCGGACACCGAATCGGCGCCGGCCTGGCGGCGGCCGGGAACCGGAACGGGGGTCGGACCGAACGGCCGGGCCAGGTTACGCCCGCGCGTCTCCTTGGCGGCAAGGACGGTCACGCTCGTGATCACCGCTGCCGCGGCGAGGTAGACAGAGATCGGCAGGGAGGAGCCGTAGTCGTCGAGCAGGGCCACCGCGATGATCGGGGCGAGGGCCCCGCCGATGATCGAGGCGAGCTGGGAGCCCATCGAGGCGCCGGAGTAGCGGACCTTGGTGTCGAACATCTCGGAGATGAACGCCGCCTGGGGTCCGTACATCGCACCGTGGAACAGCAGCCCGACGGTGACGGCGGCGGCGATGACCGGGAACGATCTGGAGTCGAGCATCGCGAAGAACGCGAACGCCCAGCCGGTCATCCCGATGGATCCGATGAGCGTGACGGGACGGCGGCCGATCCGGTCCGAGAGCGCTCCCCACGCCGGGATGGTGACGAAATGGACGGCGGAGCCGATCAGTACGGCGTTCAGGCCGTTGCTCTTGGACAGCCCCAGATGGGCGGTGACGTAGACGAGCAGGAAGGCGGTGAGGATGTAGTAGGAGACGTTCTCGCCGAGACGGGTGCCTACCGCGGTGAGGACTCCTCGCCAGTTCGTACGGAGCACCTCCACCACCGGCGGCTTCTCCTTGGCGCCGGCGGCAGCCTGTTCGGCCGCCTTGGCCCGGGCTTCGAGGAAGAGCGGGGATTCGGACACCGACACGCGGATCCACAGGCCGATCACCACGAGCACACCGGAGAGCAGGAACGGGATCCGCCAGCCCCAGGCGAGGAAGGCCTCGTCGGACTGGACGGCGGCCAGCAGGGCGAGGACGCCGGTGGCGAGCAGGTTGCCGCCGGGAGCGCCGGCCTGGGGCCATGAGGCCCAGAAGCCGCGGTTCGCGTCGTCACCGTGCTCGGAGACCAGCAGGACCGCGCCGCCCCACTCGCCGCCGAGCGCGAAGCCCTGGACCAGGCGCAGCAGCGTGAGCAGGACCGGTGCGCCGACGCCGATGCTCGCGTGGGTGGGGAGCAGGCCCATGGCGAAGGTGGCGCCGCCCATCATGAGCAGGCTGAGCACGAGCAGCTTCTTGCGGCCGATCTTGTCTCCGTAGTGGCCGAAGACCACGCCGCCGAGCGGGCGGGCCGCGAAGCCGATCGCGTAGGTGAGGAAGGCGAGGAGCGTGCCGACCAGCGGCTCGCTGCTGGGGAAGAACAGCTTGTTGAAGACGAGCGCGGCGGCGGAGCCGTAGAGGAAGAAGTCGTACCACTCGATGGTGGTGCCGATCAGGCTTGCGCTGATGATTCGCGCGATGCCCGACCGGGACGGCGCAGCCGTTGCGGGGGAGACCATGTGCACCACTTCCAGGTGGTCGCGGGGGACGTTCCGTGTCGGCACAACGTAGAAGTCAGCTGGTCAGCGGCATATGTGGTCGACCATCACAATCAGGCAACCACTCATGTGCCGGGCGACCACACCGCCGGGGGCCGAGCCTCCCGGCGCCCTTGACGGAGGGCGGCAGGCCAAAAGGTCTGGAGCCGGCGGGACGCGCATCCCGTCAACTTCCGGCCGTCAACTCCCGGCCGTCAGCTTGCGGCAGCCGCGCCGAACTCGGTGGTGAGGATGCCGTCGAAGACGGCCAGGCCGCTCCAGTCGCCGTTGACCTGGCTGGTGAGCACGTGCGTGCCGTCACGGGAGCCCATGGCACAGGTCCACGAGCCGTACGTCGCGCCCGCGTTGCCCCAGACGGTGACGCCGGACGGCAGTGACCAGGAGAACACGCCCAGGCCGTACCGGGTGCCCGGGATCCACGGGGCGGGTCCCGTGGTGTCGACGGTGGTGAACATCTCCCGCTGCTGTTCGGCGGGCAGCAGGTGACCTTGGAGCAGTGCGCCGAAGAAGCGCTGCAGGTCACCCGTGGTCGAGATGATGCCACCGGCCGCCCACGCGAAGGACTGGTTCATCTCGGTCGCGTCGTGGACCTCGGGCCGGGCATCGGAGGCGAAGAGGGTGGAGTAGTGCCGGGGGTGCGGCCCTCGGATCGCCGGTTCCGTGCCAGGCAGGTAGGTCCCGGTCAGCCCCAGAGGCTGGACGATCCGCTGGGTGAGCGCTTCACCGAACGTCCCGCCCGTGACCTTCTCGACGATCAGGGCGGCCAGGAAGTAGTTGGTGTTGGAGTAGAGGAAGGCGTCCCCCGCAGCGAAGGGCGGCGGGGTGGCCAGACCGATCCTGATCAACTGCTCGGGGGCGTAGGTGTCGTAGCGGTGCTGGAACCAGGCCGCGCCGATGCCCCTCTGGAAGAACTCCGCGTCGTTGCCGTAGTTGAAGATGCCGCTGGTGTGGTTGAGCAGCTGCCGGATGGTGATCGTACGGCCGTCGTAGCCGTTGCCCGCCACCATCCCGGGCAGCCACTGCTCCATCGTGTCGTCGAGTCCCAGCCGGCCTTCGGCCGCCAGTTGCAGGACGAGCGTGGCGGTGAACGCCTTCGTCGTGCTCCCGATCCGGAACCGCTCGGACGGCCGGCGTTTCGCCCCGGTCCGGGTGTCGGAGACTCCTGCCGAGCCGAACCACGCGCCACGGCCGTCGCGTACTTCGACGACGATGCCGGGAGCACCGCCCGGGGCGGCGGCGCGGTCCAGGACGTCCTGCACGGCGGAGCGGTCGGGGGTGGTCGCGATGGCCGCTGCGGGGACCGTCGGCGTGCCTTCTGTGGTCGCCTCGGCGGAAAAGGGGCTGGTCATGTTGGTCTTCCTTTCAGGACTTCGGTTCGTCGGATCAGGGAAGTGGCGTCAACGCGCCAGGTGGGAAAGCTCAGGAATCCCGGCCTGTTGGGCTGCGGCGGGCTGGGCCGTGGCGCGCTGGGCGGTCACGATCACTCGTGCGGTGGTCCCCACCGTGAGCAGCAGCACCGCGGCGAGGGCGAGGAGGGTGGCGGTGTCCGGGTGGATCAGGGACTGTCCGCGCCACGCCTGCCAGGTCACCACCGCGACCAGCCCCGTGTAGCCGAGGGCGGCAGTGCCGACCAGGCGGGCCCGTACCTTCTCGTCGCGAAGCCAGACGCGCTCGGCGGCCAGGGCGGCCAGTACCGCGGTGATCAGGAGGAGCACCTGGATGCCGTGCAGGGCGAAGAAGTGCGGTACCCGGAAGTCGCCGCCGGTCACGCTCCAGTTGGTGAGGGGCATGCCGTGGCCGTCAGGGTCACCGATGCCGTGGCCCTGGTACATCTGCACGGAGTGGCCGTTGGCGTCGGTCACCGTACGGGAGTGGATCTCGGTGACCATCCAGAAGACCGGCACGACCATGCCGAAGGTGGCGAGCGCGAGACCGGCGCGGATGGCACGGTTCAGCGCCGCTCCGCCCGTGCGCTGGATCAGGACGACGACCGCGAGGATCAACTGCGCGATGACGATGACCATCACGCCGGAGGTGAGGAGAGGGACCAGAGCGAGGGTGACCGGGTCGGTCTGGTCCGCGTTGAAGTGGCTGAAGGTGCCGCGCGCCGCCTGGGCGGTGATGGCGCCCACCTCCACGGTGGCGGCCACCGCGAAGACGGTACCCAGCCATCGTCCCAGCCGCCTGCCCCTGGTCAGCTTGGTCAGCAGCCATGCCAGCGTGCCCGCGTAGAGGCCGAAGGCGAAGCCGAACTTGAGCGGCTTCACCCACACCGACTCGTCCAGCAGCGTCCGTCCGTCGACGACGGTACCGACGCCGGAGACGAGCACCAGGACGAACATGAGGGCGGCGCAGACCGTCAGCGGCCGGTGCCAGGCGCGCACGGGGGCGAGGAAGGACGTCATGAGGGCTCCGATCAGAGCGACGAGCAGCCCTCGTCCGGGCCTGCTCGGATCACATCGCTTGTTCGCGAATGACTAAAAGCTAAATTGCTTTCACTCTTCCGTCAATCAAAAAGGCGATACAGCGCGCAAATACGCAGGTCAAAGCAGGGAACTCTTGCAATGACAGTGAAGACGAATGCAAATGAAGGCTCGCAGGATTTGCAATGAACTGGCCGTGAAAGCAATACTGGCCACACGCGCGGACCTGACACGGAGGCAATGCCGATGCCTGGAGGCAGACTGACCCACCACGAGCGACTGGAGATCGCCGAGGGGTTGAGGGAAGGACTCAGCTACACCGACGTCGCCGGGCGCCTGGGCAGGCCCGTCTCCACCGTCACCCGGGAGGTGGCCCGCAACGGCGGCCCCGCCGCCTATCGGGCCGACGCGGCCCATCGCGCCACCACGGGGCGCGCCCGCCGCCGCAAGCAGTACCCGGCCCCGGCCGCCTCACCGACCGCGAGCGACGCACACGGACGCGACCCGGAGGCTGTCCTCGAACTGGAGGAACAGTTCACGGCGATGATGGTCGGAACGGGTCTCCCCCGGATGACCGCCCGAGTACTGACGTGCCTGTACGTCACCGACGGAGGCAGCCTGACCGCCGCCGAGCTCGCTCAACGCCTCCAGGTCAGCCCCGCGTCGGTCTCCAAGGCCGTCGGCGAACTCGAACAGCAGGAACTCATCAGGCGCGAGCGCGACACGGGCCGGCGACGCGACCGGTACGTCATCGACGCCGATGCCTGGTTCCGCGGCTGGATGGCCAGCGCCCGTCAGAACACCCTGCTGGCCGACTTCGCCCTTCGCGGCGCCCAGGTCCTCGGCACCGCGACACCCGCCGGCACCCGGATGCAGGACATCGGCCACTTCTTCGAGCACGTCGGCCGGGCCATGATCCGGGCGGCCGAGGAATGGCGGCAGGACGATGCCGCGAGGCGAAACGCATCCGACTGAGACGTTGGAGAGCGGCACGACGGGCCACCCGTTCCCCTCGGACGGAACCGCTCCCCCGTGCGGGGGACGCGGTCAGCCCGCTCCGACGAGCAGGACGGCGAGGGCGAGCAGCAGGAGCAGGAGGATCACGCCCAGGCACGAGAAGGCGAGGACCTTCGCCGTGCTGTGCTTCGGCGGCGGGGGCGTCCGCCAGCGCGGACCGGGCTGCTGCTGTGACATGGGTCCAGGGTCCGACAGCCCGGGCGTCGCCGCATCCGCGCCGGCGGACGGGGGCCTACTGGTGCTTCCGGCCCGTTCCCTTCCGGGGTTCGGGAGCGATGAGGGCCGTCATGCCGGGGTCCAGCTCGTAACCGTCGACGAGCAGGGCCTCGACCGTGCGCGAGGCCGGGTCGATGTCGGCCTCCATCCCCTCCCCGGTGTAGCGGGGGTAGCCGGAAGCGCCCGTGGCGCCGGTCGCCTCCACCACGGCCGACCTCAGGGGATGGTCCTCCTGGGGCTCGGGCGCGCCGCTCCGGTTCTTGACGTGCTCGGGCACCAACAGGATTTCGAAGCGCTGCGGCTCGGTGGTCATGGCCCGACGCTAGACACCGTTACTCGGGGCATGCAAGAACCCGTACGCTCTGTGAGGACTACGGCGGGCAAAAGTCACGAGGTCGGCTCTGTGGCAGGTCGGCATCGGACGGAACAAGGACACCATGAGCAGCGCTTCCCCGGACAAGATCCTTCTCGTGGCGAAGGACCGTACGCTCCGGACGCTGCTGGAGCGCCTCCTCGTGGGCGGGGGCTTCGCGGTGGTCGACGGCGGGACCGGGGCGGACACCGTGGCCCTGCTGGAGAGTGCCGGTCCGATCGCCCTGGTGGTCTGCGAGCGCACCGGGCCGGGGCTGGACGAGGTCGCGCTGTTCGAGGAGATCCGCCGGTCCCCCGGTCACGGGCGGGTGCCGATCCTCGCGCTGCCGCCCGCGGACCCGGAGTGCACGGCCCGCGCGCTGGAGGCCGGGGTGGACGACTGCCTCGCGAAGCCGTTCCATCCGAAGGAGTTCCTGACCCGCGTCGAGCGCTTGGCGCGCCCCACGGCCCGGGGCAATACGCCTTAGGGGTCGCGCAGACAGGCGCGGCGACGGCACCCCGGTAACAGCACAGGCACAGGTCTTGGTGATCACGGAGCTGCGGCACTCCGTGATCACCGGGGAGACCTGTGCCCGTACGTCCCTCATGGCTGACCGAACCGTCTTGGGGTCAATTCGGCGCCGGGCTGCCAGGTCGCCCGGGCCCGAGCCGAAAGCGGACACCGAGGCCGGATCGGGGCTGATGGTCACCACCGTGTCCGCGCCCACGGCCGCCAGCTGCTGGTTGAGTGGCTCGCGGGGAAACAGGTGGGCCATCGGCTCGACCACGACCAGCGCGCGGGCTCGCGAGCATGCCGACGCGGCGCCTGGCCTCGCCGGGTTCCAGGCTGCGGTCGCCCAGTACGGCGAACACCTCGCCCATCCGCCCGGGGTCCGCCTTGAGCCGGTGAGCATCCGGGCGAGCCGAAGTCGCGAGTCGCCCCGGGTTCTGCCCAGTGGCGAGCAGCGCTCCGACGATCGCGCCGGCCGACGTCCCGACGATCGGGTCGGCCTCGCCCAGATCCACGCCATCGCGGTGCAACCCATAGGCCAGCCCGGCCATCCAGGCCGCGCCGACGTGACCCCCGGGACCCAGGACGAGCGCTCGGGGAGCAAGTGGCGCCACGCCCGGGCGGCGCCGCCCCGGCCAGGGACGGAAGCCGATCCGATGTCAGGGCCGGGAAAGCCCGCCGAGTCAGTCAGCGATGCCGGGACCGCGTCGGACGGGCTGATGCCCGGCTCCGCCCGAAGGTTGGCGTCTGGTCATGGTCGGCAGTTCGGTGCCGTGCATCGCAAGGCGGAGGGGCGCCTGAGTACTGGACGTACGTGGGCGCCCCGCCAACGCGGCGAGGTGCGGTGCCTGGGGGTACCTCCCAGCGGTAGCTGGGGGAGCGTCGCAGGCCAGGCGCTACCGTGACGACAGGGCCTGGGCCGGGCGGTAGCCCCGGGCGTCCACCAGTCTGCGGAGGAGTCCGGTGAAGGCGCGCGCCGCCGGGCTCTCGTAGGCGCTCTCCCGGCGCAGCAGGACGACCGTCCGGGGCGGGATGGCCGGGTCCAGGGGGACAGGGCGCAGGTGCGGGTGGTCGTCGGTGACGGCGTCCGGCAGGACGGTGGCCAGGGGGGTGCGCCGGACGATCTCGGTGAGGGCCTGGACGGAGTTCGCCTCCACGGCGACGTCGGGCCGCACCCCTTGGGCGGAAAGGTACGCGTCGACGTGTCCGCGGGTGGCGAAGTCCCCGCTGAGCAGGGCCAGTCGGCGCCCGGCCAGGTCCCATACGGGGAGCGGTTCACCGGCGGGCGGGCGGTCTCCCGTTCCGTCGGCGGCCATGACCAGGCCGAGGGTCTCGGTGAACAGCGGGGCCGCGGCGATGCCGGGCAGGTGCGCCCGGTCGAAGGCGAGGCCGAGGTCGTGGTCGTCGGCGAGCAGCCCGGCCTCGATGCGGTCCTGGGCCGTCTCGCGGACCTCGACGGTGATGCCGGGGTGGTCGGCGTGGAGTGCGGCGGTGAGCGGGCCGACGAGGTACGCGGTGAAGGTGGGGGTCAGCGCGAGGCGCAGGTGGCCGCGGGAGAGGTCGGCCAGGTCCGTCACGGCCCGTTCGGCCGCCGCCAGGTCCCGTAGGGCGCCGCGCGCGTAGCGGACGTACGTGGCGCCCGCGTCGGTGAGCCGGACGGCGCGGCCCGTGCGGTCCAACAACTGTGCTCCCACGGTGCGTTCGAGTTGCCGGACCTGCTGGGACAGGGTGGGCTGGGAGATCCGCAGCTCCTCGGCGGCGCGGGTGAAGCTGCCGTGGTCGGCGACGGCGATCAGATAGCGCAGGTGACGCAGTTCCAGAGCCATGGCGGCAACTATAGATGACATCAATAAGAGGCATGGATATTGCGTCTTGGACACAATAGATGCAGCTCATGCATGGTGGAACACGTCAAGCCCCACCGGGCGCACCCCACCAGAGGGAGTGACCATGCACGATCTTTCGGACGGCCTCGCTGACGACCTCGCGGACGGCGTCGCACGCTTTCAGCAGGAGGTGTTCCCGGCGAAGGCACGGCTCTTCGCCGAGCTCGCCGAAGCCCACCGGCCGGCGACCCTGTTCATCGGCTGCTCGGACGCCCGCGTGGTGCCGGAGCTGATCACACAGAGCGAGCCGGGCGAGCTGTTCGTCATCCGCACCGCCGGAAATCTGGTGCCCGCCTACGCACCTGGCCCGGACGGGGTGACGGCCAGCATCGAGTACGCCGTCGCCGTCCTCGGCGTCACTGCGATCGTCGTGTGCGGGCACTCCGCCTGCGGGGCGATGACGGCCCTCGCCGAGGGCACGGATCTGAGTGCCGCCTCATCGGTCGCCCGCTGGCTGCGGCACGCGGACGCCTCGGTGGCCCGCACGGCGGGCGCCGGGCCCGAACGGGTGGCCGCGCTGGTCCGCGAGAACGTACGCGCCCAGCTGGCGAACCTGGCCACGCACCCGGCGGTCGCCCGCGCCACGGCGGAAGGGCGGCTCGCCCTGCGGGGCTGGGTCTACGACATCCCCACCGGCGGTGTCGCGGAGGTATCCGGTCCGTCGGCCGCCGTCGCTGTCTGAGCGGCCCCACCCCGGCTCCCGCCCGTTCCCCGTTCCCCTGCTCTTCCCGTTCCCCGTTCCCCAACCCCCTCCTCGTCCCCCGTTCCCGTCCCCGAAAGGACGTCTCCTGATGCCGCACGCCCAGTTCGACCCCACCGCCCGCCAGGCCCTCGCCGTCGCCGTGGTCGAGGCCAAGACCCGCAAGGACCTCTCCTGGCAGCAGCTCGCGGACTCCGCCGGCCTGTCGGTCGCCTTCGTGACCGCCGCGCTGCTGGGCCAGCATCCCCTGCCCGAGTCCGCGGCGAGGCCGGTCGCAGCGCTGCTGGGCCTGGACGAGGACGCGGTCGCGCTCCTGCAGACGATCCCGACCCGCGGCCCGGTCCCCGGCGGCCTCCCGACCGACCCGACGATCTACCGCTTCCACGAGATGCTCCAGGTGTACGGAACCACTCTGAAGGCCCTGGTCCACGAGCAGTTCGGGGACGGCATCATCAGCGCGATCAACTTCAAGCTGGACGTCCGGAAGGTCGCCGACCCCGAGGGCGGCGAACGCGCGGTCATCACCCTCGACGGCAAGTACCTTCCGACCAGGCCCTTCTGACAGACCGGCACGACGCCGGAGCGCGCCGACACGCCGGACGCGCCGGAACGGCGGAGAGCCTCCCGTCCGGTGGGACGGGAGGCTCTCCGCATGAGGACCGGTGCCCGGCTCGACGGCCTCTCGGCCGCCGCACGCCTGCGGAAGGGGTCGGATCCGCGGATCCGGGTGGAACAAGCCGGGGCCCCGTGGGCACTCGCGCAGGCGTCGGAGGCCCCGGCTCGCGGTGGGGACTGCGTCAGCTGCCCTGCGAAATGTTGCCCGAGAGGACCGGGATGTTGTCCAGGATGTGCGAGAGCGGCTCGTCACCCTTGGCCTGGGTGGAGTTCTCGGTGCACTGCTGGTTCTGCGGGTTCGACAGGACGTTGATGTCCTGGACACCGATGTTGACGAGGGCGAGGATCGACTGCGCGTTGACCTTGGCCGGCAGACCGATGCAGGGCTTGTTCAGCGTGCCCTGAACCAGGCCGAGCTGCGGGCTCAGGTCACCGTGGGTCTTCTGGTTGCCGTAGATCTGCTGGGAACCGTTGCCGTTGACGGTGTTGACCCCGTTGTCGTTGCCGATGGCCATAGCCGGGGCGGCCACGGCGGCGCCCGCGCCGACGATGGAAGCGGTGACGGCGGCGGTGGCCATAATCTTCTTGATCATCATGGGTCTTTCTGTGTGCACGAGTGCATGGGGGTGAGCGCCTTGATCAACGGCCGGACGCGCCGCAGGTTCCGCCGGTTCACCCGAACAGCCCCTGGCCGGGTCCTTCACGGTCGCGCACCGTCACGGACGGCCACGCTCAGATCGACCACGTAGTGCTCGTCGACGAGGCCGTCCGGGAACCGGCCCATGAGCAAGGTCCGTTCGTCGGCGAGGAAGGCGTCGGTGCCGGGCTCGCCGATGAGGAACAGGGAGTGCGTGGACAGCTTCGCCAGATGCGTGTCGACCGGGACGCGGCGCGACCAGGAAAGGCGGCGGGTGGTGAAGCGCAGTTCCCCCTGCGAGCGGGCCCGCTCGTTGATGTACCAGCCCGGGCCGAACCGCTTCTCGATGCGGTCCTGCTGCTCGGAGATCCATTCGACGGAGACGTCCGGATCGTTCGACCAGACCGCCAGCGCCCCGCCGGGGCGCAGCACGCGCAGCGCCTCGGGGACCGAGCGGGCGGGGTCGGTCCAGTGCCAGGACTGCGCGTAGGTCAACAGGTCCACCGAGCCTGTGGCGAGGGGCAGCCGGTTGCCGTCGCCACGCACGAGCGGAGTCCGCGGATTGCGGCGGCGGAACTCGGCGGCCATGCCCTCGCCCGGCTCCACCGCGATCACGCGGGCCCCGCCCGCCTCCAGCAGGGCGGTGGCGATGCCCGTGCCCGCCCCGACGTCGGCGACCCGCGCCCCGGCCGGCGGGAACCCTGCCAGATCCGCCAGAGCGGTGAGGAGCGCGGGCGGGTACGTGGGGCGGTGGTCCGCGTAGCGGGCGGCCGCGGCGCTGAACGAACGAGCACGGGATCCGGTCGTCATACCGTCCATGATGCCGAGGGACCGCGGGTCCCGGCAGGGGGTGTGGCTTGTACGGTACGTGGGCGGGACGCGGAGAGGCGGGTTGCGCAATGGCGCGGGCACGGTACGTCACGGAACTGGCAGAGGCGTTGGAGCGGTACGCGGACCGGCCCGCCCTCGGTGTGGGGCCCGCCGTCATGACGTACGCGGACGTACGGGAGGAGACCTGGCGCCTCGCGGGAACCCTCGCGGAGGCGGGGGTCGGGCGCGGGTCGGGGCTGGCCTGCGTGGCGGGCGGGAACCGGCCCGAGGTGCTGCTGGTGCGGCTCGCCGCGCACCTCCTGGGCGCGCGGCTGACCCAGGTCCTCGCCGGACCGGCCCTGCACGGGCTGGAGTTCATCCTGCGGGACTGCCGGCCGGACCTGGTGCTGCACGACGTCCCGGTGCCCGACACGGGTACGCCCCGGCTGGGCCTGGACGAGGTGATGCGGCGGGCGGCGGACCGTGAGGCGACGGCGGTGGCCGTGCGGGCACGGGAGGACGACGTGGCCCGGGTGACCTACACCGGCGGCACCACGGGGCTGCCCAAGGGTGTCGCCTCCACCTTCGGCGCGATGGCCGCGCGCAACACCGTACGGGCGGCCGGGTGGGCTGAACCGGTCTACCTGTCGGTCACCTCGCTCGCCCAGAGGTCCGGCGGGCGCTCCCTGGAACAGCTGCGGGCGGGAGGCAGGGTGGAGGTTCTCGACCCCTTCGGGCCACGGCAGTTCGCCGCGGCCTGCCGGCGCCTGGGGCGGGTGTCGACGTACCTGACGACCTCGATGGTGTACCGGCTGCTGGACGACCCCCGGACCGCCGCGGGTGTGCCGGGGCTGGAGGTGATCTCGTACGGAGACTCGCCCGTCCTGCCCTCCCGGCTGCGCGAGGCGGTGACCCGCTGGGGCGGGCGGTGGCAGCAGGGCTACGGCATGAACGAGGCGGCGGTGATCTGCCGCCTCACGCCCGCGGACCACGAGGCGGCGGTGACGGACCGGCCGGAGCTGCTGGCCTCCGTGGGGCGGCCCGTGGCGGGGGTGGAGGTCGAGGTGCGCGACGGGGACGGGACCGCGGTGGACGTCGGGCGCACCGGGGAGGTGTGGATGCGGTCGGCGGCGATGATGGCCGGGTACTGGGGCAGGCCCGGCCTGACGGCGTCGGTCCTGCGGGACGGTTGGCTGCGGACGGGGGACCTCGGGCACCTCGGCGAGGACGGCTACCTGTTCCTCGACGACCGGGTCAAGGACGTGGTGATGGTCGACGGGGACAACGTGTACTGCGTGCCCGTGGAGGCCGCCCTCGCCCGGCATCCGGCCGTGGCCGAGGCGGTGGTGGTCGGCCGGCACAGCGATCTGACGGGCGAGGAGGTGTGCGCCTTCCTGGTGGCGGCGCCTGGGTGCGCGCCCGGCGCCGAGGCGGCGGCCGAGGCCTGCGCCCTGGTCGGGCGGGAGCTGTCTCCCGCACACCGGCCGACCGCGGTGTTCTGGGAGGAGGCGATCCCGCTGACCGCCCGGGGGAAGCCGGACAAGCGCCGCCTGCGGGACCGCGCGGCCGGTGCAGGGCGCTGACCCCTCGCGGCGTAGGTCCGGACCTCCCGCATCAGCGGGGGCGAGGCCGGACTGCTCGGTTTCGCGCCGGATGAGGAGGGTGACCGCGCCGGCGGCGGGGACCCCGTGGGCGGCGGTGCCGGTGCCGGCACCGGGGCCGGGGCCGCCGGTCCAGCCGTGACGGCCGGGCACGTTCGGAGCGGCGCGAGGGCGGCGGGAATTCACCGGTCCGAGACGGCACAGCACGGCACGGCACGCCACACCGCGATCGGCGGAGACGGCGGGCGGCGGCGGGTTGGACGGTGGGCCGATGGGTGGTGGGTGGTGGGTGGTGGGTGGTGGGCCCGCTACGCCGCGGGGACGACCGACGCTCGTATCGCGGAGGCCCACTCCGCCAGCAGCATCGCGTGCCGCACGCGCTCGGCGTCGGACAGGCGGCCGTCCGCGCGGGCGAAGAGGCGGCGGATATCCGCGTTGATCTCGGCGAGGGGACGCTCGGGGGCGAGGTTGTCAGGGGTCGGGCTCACGTGATCAAGAATAGACGGGGGGTCCGACAACCGTGGCGGGCGTCCGGCATGCGGACGCCGGCTTCCGGATCGCGGATGGGGCGGGTGTCACTTCTCGGTTTCGGGGGCGTCGCCCACGGGATGGACGACGATCGGGTAGGTGGGCGCACCCTCGGGGACCGGGCAGGCCTGGGCGCGGGCGGCGATCTCGGTGGCCCGGCCGAAGTCGGGGACGTCGACGATCCAGTAGCCGGCGATGACCGCACTCGTCTCCCCGTACGGCACGTCGGACACCACCGGGGCGCCGTTGGCGTCTGCGGTCACCAGACGGGCCTGGCGGGGCTCGGCCAGTCCCTGCGCGTCGACCAGCTCGCCCGCCGCGGCCAGTTCGTCGTTCAGCGCACCCATGTGGTGGAACATCGCCTTGAGTTCCGCCGCGGACCAGGCCGGGCTGTCGCCGCTCGCCTTGCCGCTCATGGCTTCGTAGTCGGCCTGCTTGCCCAGGACCATCAGCATGTACTTCACGGGGTGCCACTCCTGCCGTTCGTCACGGTTCCTCTCCCTCTGCCCTCCCCCTCGCCCTCGCCCTCGCCCTGCCAACGCGACGTGCCGGGGCGAGGCCGCGCAAGGCCGGCCCCGCCCCGGGAGGGCGGGGCCGGCCGCGCCGCGTCGTCAGTTGTTGGAACCGACCGTGTTGTTGTGGCCCGCGTTGAACACGTCGTCGCCGGCGATCTGGAGCCAGTCACCGAAGACGATGGTGTACGAGTTCTCGAGCGGGGCGTAGACGTTCACGTCGGCGGCGGCCGAGGACGCGCCGCCGAGGACGATCGCGCCGGCGGCGAGGACGGAGAGCAGGGAGCGCACAGAACGCATGGATCCACCTTTTCCGAGGAGCTAGGGGCACCCAAGAACCTAGGGAGGAGTCGGCGCTCTGTCCCGGCACCCGGCCGGTCACGGCCAAGTCCAAGCCGATTGGCGGACGGCCCGGACTCCGGACGGCGCTCCCGCCGGGGCCGATTACGCTGACCCCATGAAGATCATCGACCTCGCACCTGATGACTCGCGGCTGACCGAGGACCTGCTTCCCGTACTGCTCGAACTGCGCCCCCACCTCACCGAGGACCTCTTCCTCTCGATCCTCGCCGAGGGACGGAGCCAGGGGCTGCGCTTCACCGCCGCATATGACGGCGACGGCGTCTGCGTGGGCGCGGCCGGCTGGCGGACCGTCGCGAACACCTACCAGATCCGCAAGCTCTACGTGGACGACCTGGTCACCACCTCGGCCGCCCGCTCCACCGGCGTGGGCCACGCGCTCCTCGCGCACCTCGAGGAGCACGCCCGGGCCGCCGGCTGCACCTCGCTCACCCTGGACTCCGGAACCCAGCGGACCGACGCCCACCGCTTCTACTTCCGTGAACGGATGGCAGTGACCGCGTTCAACTTCGAGAAGCCCCTGACCTGACGCTTTCGCGGCCGTCCCCGTGACCGGACCGTCGCCGCTTCGATGCCCGCCCGGGCTCGTCCGCGCGCTGCGCACCTGTTAGGTTCCGGCCTCAGCCGACCTGACCTGGGGGGACCCGTCTCATGCCCGTATCCGACGGACCTCCCCGGATCCTGAGCGCCGCGACCGCGGCCGCCGTGCTGTTGGCGGGCCTGACCGGCCTGACGGGATGCGGGCAGAAGGACGGCGAGACCCCGGGGGGCGCGTCCCCGACGGCCTCCGCTTCCGGATCGGCGTCCCCGTCGGCCACGCCCACCGGGGCCTCCGCCGCCTCGCCGGCCGTGTCCGCCTCCGCGTCCGCGACAGCCGCCTCCGTGTCCCCCGCGCCCTCGGCCCCGGCCACGACCCCGCCCGCGCCGCCCGCCGCCCCGACCCGGCTGAAGGTCGCGGTCGACACCCGGGGCGGCGGACTCGCCCTCGTACGCGGCGGCCCGGCGCAGGAGTTCACCGTCACCCTGCGGAACGGCAACTCCGCCGAGTACCGGCACCTGCTGGTCGCCTTCCAGATGGAGAGCCTCGTCGGCGCACCGGGCGAGCTGCCGGGCTCTGGTCCGGGCTTCCTGCTGGAGCGCTTCGACCAGGCCTCGGGCAGCTGGCGCGCGGCGGCGCTGCGCATCGCCAACGACCGCATGCCGGAAGCGATGTACACCGGCGGCGGCCCGCTCGCCCGCGAGGGCGTGCGCGTGGAGCGCTATCGGCTGCGCGCGACGGCGGGCGGCCCGGCGGGCAGCAGCCCGCTGGTGGTGTCCTTCATCGACACGGACACCGACGAGGAGGCCACGGCCCGGGTGCCCCTCGCCCACACCACGCGTTAGACGCGGTTGGCGCGCTGTTCACGACGGATGACGGCGGCGGCCCGGGCGGTGACGTGTCCGGGCGGTGACGTGTCCGGGCGGTCTCCGGGCGCCGCGGACCTGCTGGCCGCCGCGTGCAACCGCGGTCTCGCCCTCCGCGGCGCGGCGGCGCGGGGTGTGCGCGTTCGCGGGCGGCGCCGTGGCCGGGAGGCCGGTGTGGACGCCCCCCTGGCCGGTCACGCCGGGCCGGGCCCGGCTCGGCCACCGTGCCGGCAGCCCGGGAAGGATTCCTCCGGTGCACCCGGGCTGGCCGGAGGGCGGGCGTACGCGTGACCGCGGCCGGACTCACCCGCCGCGCGGGGCGGAGGGCGCTCGCCGGGTTTTGAGGGGCCGCCGTGGAGGGGGCGGGTCAACGAGGCGGCGGCGCAGCCCGGTCCCACGCCCCGGCCGGCCTTCGCGCGGAACTTGACCGGTGGGCAGCGGCCGGCGCCGCTGGTGGTCCATGGACCGCTGCAAAGACCCCGCGAGGATCGCCGGCTACCGCTCGCGCGCCCGCGGCGGCTCCTGACGCGGTGCGGCGAGTTCGCCGAGGGAGAGCGCCGCGGTGCGCCAGGCGGCGGTGACGGCCTCGCGGGCCCGTTCCGTCGCCTCCGGGACCCGGTCGGGGAGGTGCAGCGGCGAGCCGATGTGCACGTGGAGGCAGGGCCTGCGCAGCGGGGCGGTGAGGGCCCCGGCGATCTGCTTGGCACGACCGCCGGAGCACAGGCGGCGGGCGCCGGCCTGGCCCACGGGTACGACGGGGGCGCCGGTCGCTGCGGCGAGCCGGGCCAGGCCGCTGCGGAAGGGGCCCGGGGCGGACTCCCCCGCGTCGCGGCGGCCAGGCAGTCGGCCCTCTCCGTAGAGCAGCACGCTGCGGCCCGAGGCGAGGGCGACGGCCGCCGCGTCGAGGGAGTCGGCCGCCCGGTGGGTTCCGCGGTGGACCGCGATGTGCCCTTCGCGCCGCAGCGCGGACCCGAGCAGCGGCACCCGCCACAGCCCGCTGGTCGCCAGGATGACCGGCTCGATCCCGTACCTGCGCAGCGCGGCGACCACCACGGCGGGGTCGGCGAGCGAGGTGTGGTTGGCGACGAGGATGCTGCCGGCGGCGGGCCGCAATCCGGGGTCGGCGGTGACCGTCAGGGTCCCGCAGGCGGGTACGACGGCGGCGGCGATTCGGCTGAGCATGGACGTCCCCGTTCGGGTGGCGCGGTGGTGGTGTCGTCCATGGTCGGCCGCGGCCGCGCAGCGGTCATGAGTAGCCCTACTCACCGTCGGTAGGCGAAGCGACCTGCCCTGGAGGCGGGCTCGTCGCGGACGAGGAATATGACCGAACGGTCACAAGATCCGCGGGGAGGAACGGGCGGGTGCCAGCGGGCATCTAGGTGATCGGCGAGGCTCCGCGGCGGGCCTCGTCCGACGTATCGGCAAGACCGGCGGGCCGCCCGCCACCGCGTGGGCGGTGGCGGACGGCCGTCGGGTGTGAGCGGCAAGGCGGGGCTGGGATGAAGGCGGTAACGGTGGCGGGCGATTCCTCGGAGCGGGCGGAGACCGAGGAGAAGGCCGAGGAGAAGACGGTCCCGGAGGCGGAGCCCGACGCGGTCGTCGAGGAGCGCGCGGAGACCGGACCGCAGGCGGAGGCGGAGGCGGAGGCGTCGGGCAAGCCCCGGTCGGAGGCCGAGACCGAACCGAAGGCCGAGACCGGGCCCGAGGCGGAGGCCGAGACCGAACCGAAGGCCGAGACAGGGCCCGAGGCGGAGGCCGAGGCCGAACCGAAGACCGAGGCGGAGCCCGAAACGGAAGCCGAGCCCGCGGCGGAGACGAAGCCCGAGCCCGAATCGGAGGCCGAGGCCGAGCCGCAGGCCGAGGCCGAGCCGCAGGCCGAGGCCGCCGAGGAATCACCCACCCGTCCCGACACAGCCGAGGACACCGCCCCGGCGGCCGACAGCGCGGACCCGCACGACTCCCTCGTACCCGACGGCGCCGACGAAACGGCCGACGAGACCCCCGAGCAACCGGAGACCAAGCTCAAGCCCGAATCGGAGACCGAAGCCGAGCCCGCGCCCCAGGCTGAAGCCGAGCCGCAGGCCGAGGCCGCCGAGGACTCACCCACCCGTCCCGACACCGCCGAGGACACCGCCCCGGCGGCCAACGGCGCGGACCCGGAGGGCTCCCTCGTACCCGACGGCGCCGACGAAACGGCCGACGAGACCCCCGAGGCTGCGGCCGGGTCTCCCGATGACGCCGAAGCCGAGCCCGACGCTCCGGAGGCCGGGAACGGGAGCGGGAGCGGGAGCGGGAGCGAAGCCGAGCCCGACGGCCCGGAGACCTCCGAGACCACGGCCGCCCCGCAGCCCGACATCGACGGGGACGGGGACGGGGGCGCGACCGGGCCCGGGCCGGGGCCCGAGGCGAAGGACGAGGCCGAGGCGGCGGGCCCGCCCCGGCAGGTCCCCTCCTGGGCGCGGGAGGCCGACAGCGACGCCGAGAAGACCAGCCAGTTCGTCGCGCTCAAGCCGCTGGACCCGCCGTCGCCCACCCCGGCCCCGGCCGAGGCCCGGACCCGCCCCTGGCCCGAGGTCAGGGCGGCAGCCGTCGCGGCCCCGCTGCCCCCGCTGGAAATGCTGGCCGAGCTCACCAACACCCTTCCCCCGACGGAGACCCCCCGCCGGACCGCGCTGCGGCGCGTCAAGGTGTGGACCCCGATCCTGCTGCTCCTCGCGGGCGCGTTCGCCGGCGCCCAGCTGCTGCGCCCCCTGCCCGCGCCGGCCGTCGTCGCCACCGACGCGGACCGCACCCTCGCCGGACAGTTCTCCATCCCCTGGCCCGCCAAGGGACAAGGAGCGGTCCGTGTCCCCGGATCCGGCGACATCGGGACCTTCGGTGAGCAGAAGCCCGTCCCGACGGCCAGCGTCGCCAAGGTGATGACGGCCTACGTCGTCCTCAAGAACCACCCGCTGCGCAAGACCGACCCCGGCCCCTCCATCGAGGTCGACGCGAAGGCCGTGGCGGACGGCACCTCCGAACACGAGTCGCGCATCGAAGGACTCACCGTCGGCACGAAGTTCAGTCAGCAGGACATGCTCAAGATGCTCATGATCCCCTCGGGCAACAACGTCGCCCGCCTGCTGGCGCGCTGGGACACCGGCAGCGACTCCGAGACGGCGTTCGTCGCGAAGATGAACGCCGCCGCCAGGGAACTCGGCATGGGGAGCACCACGTACACCGACCCCAGCGGCCTGGACGCGGGGACCGTCAGCACCGCCGCCGACCAGCTGAAACTGGCCGAGGCGGTCATGAAGGACGAGGCGTTCCGCGCGATCGTCGCCCTGCCCAACGCCACGATCAAGGGGCTGCCCCAGCCCATCCTCAACAACAACGACCTGCTCACGGCCCAGGGCCTGAGCATCAGGGGCATCAAGACCGGGTCCAGCACGCCCGCCGGCGGAACGTTGATGTGGGCGGCGTACAAGTCGGTCGGTGACGAGACCCCGCTGATCCTGGGCACCCTGATGGACCAGCACGTGGACGGTCCGGACCCGGACGGCGGGAACAGCCTGATCCTGGTCAAGGCGAACAGCAAGAAGATCATCGAAGCCGTACGGGAGGCACTCGCGTCGGCCCCGGTCGTCCGCAAGGGCCAGCAGGTGGGGTACGTGGACGACGGCCTCGGTGGGCGCACCCCGCTGGTGGCCACGAAGGACCTGAACGTGATCGGCGTACCGGGCCAGCGGCTGAAGCTCACCCTCCGGACCGGGGCGGCGGCGGTCCCGCACACCGCGAAGGCCGGTTCGGAGATCGGCGTGCTGACGGCCGGCGACGGGGACGGGGCGAAGAGCGTACCGGTGGCGGTCCAGGGCGACCTGGCGGAGCCCTCGTTCGGCACACGGCTCACCCGGCTCGGCTAGGCGTTGTTCTCGGCTCGGACCTGCCCGGCCCGAGCCGAACCGGGTCCTGGCCTGATATCCGCTGGACGGGGGCCGGGGCACGGCACAGACTGCGGTCGGCGCTCACGTGGCGCCGAGGTCGACGGCTATGGGGGGACGCTCGGTGCTGCGCATTCATTTCACCGCCGATGACCTGGCCCGGACCCGGGTGGCCGCCACGGTCGGCGCGGCCACGGAAACCATGTTCGGCTTGAAACTGCTGCGCGGCTGCGCCGCCAACGCCCTGCCCTTCCGCCCCTGGCAATCGATGGCGCGCGGGCGGCTGGGCGTGGAGACCCGCCCGGCGACGAGCCTGCTGGCCGTGGACGGCCCGGACATCGATCTGACGATGCTGATGGGTGACACGCCGTCCATCGAGGAGGGGATCGACAACCTGCTGCGCGCGTCGCCCGACCGGATCCGGACCGAGGTCGAGCACATCGACTTCCATCCCTCGCAGCTGTCGTGGGCCCGGTCCCTGGCGCGGGGCGACCTCGAAGCCCGCCGCCACTTCGCCGCGGGGCTCGCCGCCTGCAACCAGGCGATCGTCGCTCCCTACTGGAGCCGGGCGAGGAGCCACATGGAGGGGGTGCGCGCGAAATTCGCGCGGACGCTGCTCGACGGCGGGGTCGAACGGCTGCTGGAGGGAATGTGCGTGCCGCTGGTGCGGTGGCGTTCGCCCGTTCTGGAGATGAGATACCACCGGGACGTCGACGTCCGCCTCGAGGGGCGGGGGCTCGTGATCGCTCCGACGGTCTTCCTGTGGCGGGACGCGAGGCTGCTGTGGGACCCCGTGGACGCCGGCTCGGCGCCGACGCTCGCCATTCCCACCATCGGCGACGCGGAGGCGGGCGCCGCGCTGTGGGGTGGGGAGGAAGCCGCGGACCAGTCGCTGGGCGCGCTGCTGGGGCGCACCCGGGCGGCCGCGCTGAAGGTGGCCGCCGAAGGGTGCAGCACCACCGAGCCGGCGCGGCGCCTGCACGTCTCGGTGGCGGCGGCCAGCGAGCACGCGACGGTGTTGCGCAACGCCAATCTGATCACCACCAGCCGGCGGGGCAAGTCCGTCGTGCACACCATCACCGCGCTGGGCGCGGAACTGCTGGGAAGCGGAGCGGCCCGCGCATAGCGGCCGGGTGCGGCCGCCGCCCGCCGCTACTGGCGCTTCTCCATCCGGATCGCCTTCTCCAACTCCTTGTGGGCCTGGCCCAATTCGCCCTCCTGCTGTTCCAGGAGGGCGGCGGCGATGGCGTCCAGCTTGCGCTGGATGGCGTGCTCGGCCCTGCGCTCGGAGTTCTTGAGCAGTGCCAGCAGCAGGAGGGCGACGGCGCCCATCGCGTCGCCCGCGAGGTGCTGCCATTCCATCGGCATATGGGCCACGTGGACGGCGACGAAAGCCGCCACGAGGGCCACGCACAGCATGGAGAAGAGGGCGGAACTCGTGAAGTTGGAAGCGAGCTCGGCCAGCTTCTCGAAGCGGCCGATACCCCCGCCGCGCCTCTTCCCCTTCTCCGCCGGATGCTGGAAGCTCATGCCCGGCGTCTGCCCCGGCGAGGCCGGCTCATACCTGTGAAGGGCGTCGAACCACGCGGACGGCCGCGGCCCGGGAGGTGTACCCGGGACCGCGGCCCGCCCGCCGCGGCGCGCTGTCAGGCGCGGGGCGCCACCCCGGACGGGCGGCCCGCGCCGCGCGTCAGGGAGTAGCCGAAGATGCCCGCGAGGGCGCCCAGGATCCCCCCGGCCGCCGTCCACAGCCAGCGGTCCGACCACCAGCCCGCGGACCAGCCGTCCTCGGGCTCGCGCAGCGGTCCGGTCACGGTGGCGGGAACCACGGGCGTGGCGAGGGCGCCGTCCACGGCATGGGCGCCGCCCGTCTCCTGCACGGAGGCTTCCACGGCCGCGCGTACCGGCTGCCCGAGGTCCTCCTCGGGCAGGTCGACGACGGTCAGGCGCACGTAGTAGCTGCCCGGCAGCGGGTCGTTGGCCCACTGCTCGGCCGCGGCGCGGACCGTACGCAGGGTGCAGGACAGCTCCACCGAGGCCGCGTCCTTGGCCGCGGCCCTGGTCTGCGTGCCGTAGGTGCACGCCTGCCTGCGGCGCAGCCCGTCGTACACGTCGAGCTGCCAGGTCGCGGCGCCGTGCCGGCCCGCCGACTCGGGCAGGGTGACCGTCGCCTTCACGGTCGCGCGCTGCTGGGCGTCGACGGGGAGGACCCAGTAGAGGTAGTCGCCGGTGGACGCGCCGGCCGTGGCCCGCTGGCCCGGACGCATCGCCGTGGCGGTACGGAAGCTCGTACCCGCCTCGGTCGGGGCCGCGGGCTCGCCCTGCCCGGACGTGGAGCCGGTACTGGGAGAGGGGCTCGCCGACGCGGTGTCCGCCGCGGCCGTTCCCGCGGCCGCCGCCACGGCTGTTCCCGCCACCGTGAGGGCGGCGGCCGCGGTGAGCAGGGCGGCGGTCAGTGTGCGTACGGTACGCATCAGTTGGTCCTCCAGACGGAGATGCGCCAGCGTGAGATCCATCCCCACACCACACCGGCCGCCAGCCCGATGAGCACGAGGGCGGCCAGCAGCCACCAGCCGCGGCCGAGGCCGAAGGAGGCGGCGTCGGAGGCGGCGTCGGGTCCGTCCACCACGTCGATGGTCAGCTCGACCGGCATGCCCGGGGTGGTCTTGACGGAGGCGGGGGCGGAGAAGGAGTTGCTGACCTGGATGCAGACGGTCTCCGTCGCCTCCGCGGCCTCCTCGTCCACGCCGTCGATCCCGGCCTTCGGGTAGCGCAGGCCGGTGGACAGGACGTCGGTGCGCCCGTCACCCGCCTCCGAGCCCCGGACGATCTCGCGGCCGTGCACGGTGGTCGCGCGCAGCAGGACGCCGTAGTCGTTGTTGACGGCGCGGTCGGCGGCGATGCTCACCGAGGCGCGCAGCTCCTGGCCGGGGCGGACGTCGACCCGGTACCAGCGGTGTTCGCCGAAGGTCTCGCGGTCGCTGTAGAGGCCGGGCTTCAGCTGGGGGGCGCCTGCGCACTGTTTGGCGCCCTCGGTGGCCACGGGGTTGACGACCGGGTCGGCGGCCCGGTCGACCAGCTGTTTGACCCTGCCGGAGAGTTCGGCGGTGTGCTGCACCGAGGTGTACGTACCGCCGGTGGCCTCGGCGATGCAGGTGAGCTGGGCCCGGGTCTTGGCGTCCGGGACCAGGCCGAGGGTGTCGATGACCAGGTGAATGCCCTTGGCGGCGATGTCGCGCGCCACTTCGCACGGGTCGAGCGGGGCGCAGGTGTCCTCGCCGTCGGTGATGAGCACGATCCGTTTGGTGGCGTCGCCGCCGTCCAGGTCCTGGGCGGCGGCGAGCAGGGCGGGGCCGATGGGCGTCCAGCCGGTGGGGGCGAGCGTCGCGACGGCGGTCTTCGCCTCCGTCCGGTTGAGCGGCCCGACCGGGTACAGCTGCTTGGTGTCCTTGCAGCCGAGCGCCTTGTCCTCACCGGGGTAGGTGGCGCCGAGGGTGCGTATGCCCAGCCGTACTTCGTCGGGGACCGCGTCGATGACCTCGTTGAAGGCCTGCTTCGCGGCGACCATCCGGGACTGGCCGTCGATGTCGGTCGCCCGCATGGAGCCGCTGACGTCGAGGACGAGGTCGACCTTCGGTGGTTCGTTGGCCGTCGGTCCGTCGGCGGCGGTGGCGCTCGCCGGGAAGAGCCCGACGGCCAGGGCGGCGAGCAGGCCGCACGCCCCGGCCGCCAGCCGTTTCGTTGTGATCATCGCCGGATCGTATTGAGGATCGTCCGTCAATCCAAAATGTGCTGCCGTTCCCGGTCTTCGGCCGTTCCCCGGGCTCCGGAGCGGGCGCGTCGCCCGTCGCCGTGCGGGAAATCCCGGTGCGGGGGACGAAAGGTGCCGTCTGGGGTGCCGGGATGAGCTCCCGTACCTTCCGCATCACCGTCCGCGGCGCCTTCGACGGCCTCACGGCCGGCCAGCGGGCCGAGCTGACGGCCGCCGCTGCGGAACACGACGTGCTGCACGCGGCCTTCACCGCCGAGGGGCACCTCGCGTACGACGACGTCGCCGTCCGCCCCTTCTTCACCTTCCGCTTCCTGGAGACGGGGGAGACGGAGGAGGACATCCTCGACGCGACCGCACGCGCCGAACTGGCCGCGGAAAGCTGGCTGACCGAGCGCGGGTACGGCTTCAAGCAGCTCAAGTCCCGGGCCCAGGACCTGTCGCTGGCCCCGCTGGGCAAGCGCGGCCGCCGGGAGGCCGCCCGCGCCGACGGCCGGTCATGACCGGTCGGTGGGTCCCGACGCGCGCCGCGCGCCCTACGAACTGAACAAGGAGTGCTCGGCGGACATCCCCGGGCGCGGATCCGTTCCACTCCTTCGACGAGTACGTCCGGCGGCGGATCGAGGTGCCCTCGGACGATCCGCGCGGGGTCGTGATCGCCCGCGACGGCAACGGTGATGGCAACGGCGACGGCTGGATCGGACTGGCCGCGACGTCGGACCACCGGGCGGCGGGATTCGTGTTCAACGAGATGACCGGTGTCCGGGCGCCCTACCGCGGCCGCGGGGTGTCGATCGCCATGAAGACGCTCGGCATCGGATTCGCCGGTCTGTGCGGCGCCAGCCGGATCCGGACCGTGCACCACCGCGCCAACGCGACCGTCACCGCCATGAACCGGAAGCTCGGTCATGCGGACGCCCGGTGGGACTACCCCTGAGCCGTGGCGGCGAAGGTGCCCGCGAGGTGGGTGCGCAGCGCCTGTGCCGTGGGTGGGGAGAGGCGGGCGCCGAGGTAGCCGTCCGGACGGATCACGAAGGCCGTCGGCCGGTCGACGGCGTACAGGCGGGCGAACTCGCCGCCGGTATCACGATAGGCCGGTAGGCCGTCCGGGGCGGCCGGGCCGTCGGGTTCGAGTACCAGGCAGGTCTCCATCCGGTCCCCGGACGACTCCCGTGCCGTCCGCGCGAGTTCCACGAACGCGTCGGTCCACCGGCCGTCCCCGGCCCCGGACCCGGCCCCGGACCCGGCCCGGGCCCCGGACGCGGACCCGTTCCCGCCGCCGTACAGCACGAGCAGGTGTCCGCGGTCGCGCAGGACGTCGTACAGGCGCATCGGGTAGGAGGCGATCGGTCCGGTGAGGCCGGCGCAGTCCGGGGCCCGGTCGCCGGGGCGGGGGCCGGGGCCCTCGCCGGGCGGGTCGACGACCGGGCTGCCCCGGTAGCCGACGAGCAGCTGGGCCTCGCGCATCATCAGCGTCGCCCCGTCCTGCGGGTCGGCCTGGACTCCCTCGGCGGCGTGCCGCACGGTGCGGCTGACGACCTCCTCGCCCACGGGCCGGCGTTCGGCGTCGTAGCTCGCCAGCAGGTCGGGGCGGGCACGGCCGTCGATGGCGAGGGCGAGCTTCCAGGCCAGGTTCCAGGCGTCCTGGATGCCGGTGTTCATGCCCTGGGCGCCGGTCGGCGGGTGGATGTGCGCCGCGTCCCCGGCGACGAAGACCCGGCCGTCGGCGTAGCGGTCCACGATCCGGTGACTGATGCGGAACACCGAGGTCCAGCGCACGTTGGAGGCGGTGGTGGGGCGCGGCGAGAGCCGGTCCAGGACGGTCTGGATGTCTGCGAGTCCGGGGGCCCGGCCGCTCTCCAGGCCGTGCGCGACCCCGTCGGAGGCGGCCTCGCCCTGCCGAGCTGCCGAGAACTCGGGCGGCACCGTCATCGACACCCGGTAGCGGGCCGGACCGGGCAGCGGGATGCACACCAGTGTGTCGTCGATCGTGCCGTCCTCACCCCGGTGCATGGAGCGCACGCCGTAGTCGTGCGGCAGGTCCCAGTCGAGTTCGACGTCGCCGAGCATGAACTCCTCGGGGAAGGCGCCGCCCTCGTAGCTGAGCCCCAGCCCCTTGCGGACGATGCTGTGCGCGCCGTCGCAGCCGACCAGGAACCGGGTCCGTACCTCTTCCTCCGCGCCGGAGGGGGTCCGCAGCCGGCTGGTCACCCCGTCGGCGTCCTGGGCGAACGAGACCAGTTCGGTGCCGCGCTCGACCTCGGTTCCGAAGCGGGCCAGGAACTCGTCGAGGATGCGCTCGGTCTCGTACTGCGGCAGGGCGGCGAACCCGTACGGAACCTCGGGCGGCAGGGCGAGTTCGAGGCGCGCCTGCTCGGCGCCGTTGACGTACGCCAACTGGCCGCGCATCGGGACGGCCGCCTCCAGCACGGTGCGGACCAGTCCCATGCGGTCCCAGATCTCCAGGGTGCGCGGCTGGATGCCCACGGCCTTGGCGAACGGCAGGCGGGCGGGCAGCCGGTCGACGATCCGGCAGGAGGCTCCGCGTCTGCGGAGCTCCACCGCCGCGGTCAGCCCGACCGGGCCGGCGCCGGCGACGAGCACATCGGTTGCGTAGGTGTGCGCCATGGGCGCCTCCTGGCGAGCGGCCCCGTACGAGTCGGTGTGTCTCCCATGGTGGCCGCCCGCCCGGTGTCCGGCATCTTTACTCGATCACGAGGTCCACGTCGATGTTGCCGCGGGTGGCCCGGGAGTAGGGGCAGACCTCGTGCGCCTGCTTGACCAGCAGGGTGCCCGTCTCGCCCGCCAGGGACTCGGGGAGCTCGACGCGCAGGACCACGCCCAGGCCGAAGCCGGCGCCGTCCTTGCCGATGGAGACCTCCGCCGTGACCGACACCTCGCTGGTGTCGGCCTTGGCCTGGCGGCCGACCAGGCCGAGCGCGCTGGCGAAGCAGGCCGCGTAACCGGCTGCGAAGAGCTGCTCGGGGTTGGTGCCCTGCCCGTTGCCGCCGAGCGCCGGGGGCATGGCGAGGGCGAGGTCGAGCTGGCCGTCGGAGCTGACGGTGCGGCCCTCGCGGCCGTTGGCGGTGGCGACAGCGGTGTACAGCGCGTCCATCGGAGTTCCTCTCGCAGAAGTGAACCGTTGCGACGGCCGTCGGTCGGCCTCGCCCCATCATTAGAGCACGCAATTGAGTTGTGCACAATTCAATGCCTCGCAAGCCCACCCCGAGTACACTGGCGCCCATGACCGAGAAGCCGACCGCACCCCACCCCGACCAGGACTTCCTGCGCCTGGACGGCCAGATCTGCTTCGCGCTGAACGCGGCGAGCCGAGCCTTCGGCGGGCTCTACCGGGTGGTCCTCAAGGACCTGGGCCTGACCTACCCGCAGTACCTGGTGATGCTGGTGCTGTGGGAGCACGGCGAGCTGCCGGTCAAGGAGATCGGGCAGCACCTGCGGCTCGATTCCGGGACGCTGTCGCCGCTGCTCAAGCGACTGGAGGCGGCCGGTCTGGTCCGCCGCGAGCGCAGCGCCGAGGACGAGCGCTCCGTGCACGCCCACCTCACCCGGGAGGGCGCCGCGCTGCGCGCCCGCGCGGCGGAGGTACCGCGGCGGATCGCGACCGCGACCGGCTTCGAGCTGTCCGAGATCGTCGACCTCCAGGCCCGCCTGAACCGCCTCACCGCCGCCCTCGACGCCGCGGTCCCGCAGGAGGCCTGACGCCCGCCCGGCGCGATCACCGCCTCGTTGCCACACTGGGTCC
This sequence comes from Streptomyces sp. NPDC056224, assembly GCF_042267665.1. Lineage (NCBI taxonomy): Bacteria > Bacillati > Actinomycetota > Actinomycetes > Kitasatosporales > Streptomycetaceae > Streptomyces > Streptomyces sp. NPDC056224. The sequence goes on along the minus strand of NZ_JBHJTK010000004.1, from coordinate 213,922 downwards.
TGGAGGTACCCGATGGACCCTGTGGCCGCGCTGGACCGGATCGCCTTCCTGCTGGAGCGCGCCCAGGCGCCCACCTACCGGGTGAAGGCCTTCCGGACGGCCGCGGCCGCCCTCCGGCAGATGGGCGAGGAGGAAACCGCCGCACGCGTGGCGGCCGGTTCCCTGGAAACCGTCAAGGGCATCGGCCCCAAGACCGCCCGAGTGGCCCGCGAGGCCCTCGACGGGGCGGTGCCGGCGTATCTGCAGACGCTGGAGGACGAGGCCGCCGCGCTCCCCGACGGCCCGCCGGCCGACCCGGCCGCCACCGCCCTGCGGGCGGCGCTGCGCGGCGACTGCCACATCCACTCGGACTGGTCCGACGGGGGCAGCCCGATCGAGGTGATGGGCCGGACGGCGGCCTCGCTGGGGCACGAGTACGCCGTGCTCACCGACCACTCGCCGCGGCTCACCGTCGCCCGCGGCCTCTCCCCGGAGCGGCTGCGGGAACAGCTGCGGGTGGTGGCGGAGCTCAACGAGACCTGGGCGCCGTTCAGGCTCCTGACGGGCATCGAGTGCGACATCCTCGACGACGGTTCGCTCGACCAGGAACCGGAGCTGCTGGAGCAGCTCGACCTGGTCGTCGGCTCCGTCCATTCGAAGCTGCGGATGGAGGCGCCCGCGATGACCCGGCGGCTGCTGGCGGCCGTGCGCAATCCCCTGCTGGACGTACTGGGCCACTGCACGGGACGGCTGGTGACCGGACGGACCCGGCCCGAGTCGCAGTTCGACGCCGAGGCCGTCTTCGCCGCCTGCGCCGACTCCGGTACCGCCGTGGAGATCAACAGCCGGCCCGAGCGGCTGGACCCGCCCCGGCGGCTGCTGCGCCTCGCCGTCGACGCCGGGACCCTGTTCGCGATCGACACGGACGCGCACGCGCCGGGCCAGCTGGACTGGCAGATCCTCGGCTGCGAACGGGCCGCGCAGTGCGCGGTCCCGGCCGGGCGCGTCGTCAACACCTGGCCGGCGGAGCGGCTCCTCACGTGGAGCCGCACTAGGACCGCCTGAGCTGGACCACCAGCAGGAGGACATCGGCTCCGGCGACGGCCATCACCGCACGGAACGGGAGCCGCCCCGCCGGGCGGCGGGCCGCCAGGAGCACCGTCGCGGTCGTGGCGGCCAGCAGTGCCCAGCCGTACGCCGAAACCCGCCCCGGCGGCCCCACGGCCAGCGCGGCGGCCGAGGCGAGCACGAGTAGCCCGGCGACCACCGCCGAGGCCCGGGCCCCGAGCCGCTGGGGCAGGCCCACGACCCCGGTGGCCAGGTCGTCGGCGATGTCGGGCAGGACGTTGGCGAAGTGCGCGCCCGCGCCCAGCAGGGCCGCGGCGGCCGTGAGCCACGGCGGCGGCCACGGCGCGCCGGGCAGGCCCAGGGTCAGGAAGGCGGGGAGCAGGCCGAAGGCCAGGGCGTACGGGACCCAGGAGGCGGCCGTGCCCTTCAGCTTGAGGTTGTACCCCCAGGCGGCAGCGACACCGGCGAGGTGGACCCCGCCCGCGAGCGGCCCGCCGGCCAGCGAGAGCGGGACGCAGACCAGCAGCGCCAGGGCCGCCGCGCGGGTCACGGCCACGGGCCGCACCGTGCCGGCCACCAGGGGTTTGTCCCACCGCCCCGCTGCCAGGTCGCGCCTCAGGTCGGCCCGGTCGTTGGACCAGCCCACCGAGAGCTGTCCGGCGGCCACCGCGCCCACCGCGGCCGCCGCTCCCGGGAGGCTTCGCCCCGCCGCGGCCGCGAGCACCGCGGCGAAGAGGGTCACGGCCGCCGCCGGCAGGGGATGGCAGGCCGCCAGCAGTCCCACGGCCGCGGTGCGCCACCGCACGGCGGCAGCGGCGGCGGCGGAAGCGACGGCGGGCCTGGGCGGCCGTCCGGTCTCTGCGGTTCGCGCGGGCACACCGTCACGGTATGCCGCGCCGCGCCCGGATTGCCTGATTCATAACGATGTGTCAGTTATTTTCTATGGTGAATCAATGACACGTGTCCTGGCAGTGAGCAGCGTGTTCCCGCCGCATCGCCATCCGCAAGCCGAGATCACGGCAGCGCTCGCCCGTTTCCTGCCGTCCGGCTCCGATACCGCGCTGCTGCGCCGGGTCCACGCCTCGGTGCGCGTGGAGACCCGCCATCTCGCGCTCCCGCTGGAGCGGTACGGGCCGGCGAACGACTTCGGCACGACGAACGCCCTCTTCCTGGAGGCGGCCCTGGAGCTGGCCGGCCGGGCCCTCGAACGCGCCCTCACCGGCGCCGGTCTCACGGCGCCGGAGATCGACCTCGTCATGTCGACCACGGTGACCGGGCTCGCGACGCCCTCGCTGGAGGCCCGCCTCGCGTCGCGCGCCGCACTGCGGCCCGACGTGAAGCGGGTCCCGCTCTTCGGCCTCGGCTGCGCGGCCGGCGCCGCCGGAGTCGGCCATCTCCACGACTACCTGACGGGCCGGCCCGGCCACGCCGCGCTGCTGCTGTCCACCGAGCTCTGTTCACTCACCCTGCAGCCCACGGACACCTCCATGGCGAACCTGGTGGCCGGAGCCCTCTTCGGCGACGGGGCGGGCGCGCTGGTCGCCGTGGGCCGCGACCATCCCCTGCACGCCACCGGCGCCGGACCCGCGGTGGTGGCGGCTCGCAGCCGCCTCTACCCGGGCACCGAGCACCTGCTCGGCTGGGACATCGGCCACTGGGGCATGCGCATGGTCCTCGGCCGCGAACTACCCGACCTGGTCAGGCTGCACGTGGCCGAGGAGATCGAGGCCTTCCTCGCCGCGCACGACCTCAAGCCCGCCGACGTCGACGCGTGGATCTGCCACCCCGGCGGCCCGAAGATCCTCGACACGCTCGCGGACGCGCTGGGCCTGCCCGACTCGGCCCTCGCCGCGAGCCGCCGTTCGCTGGCGGCCGCCGGAAACCTCTCCTCCGCCTCGGTCCTGCACATCCTGGGCGGCATCCAGACCGAGGGGCCGCCGCCGCCCGGATCCGTCGGCCTGATGCTGGCCTTCGGGCCGGGCTTCGCCTCCGAACTCGTCCTGCTCCGCTGGTGAATGCTGATTGGTGACTCCATGCCCCTGCCCATGTCCTCGTCCATGGCCCCGTCCATGACCTTGTACCTGCTGCTCATCGGCCTGGTCGCGGCCGAGCGGCTCGCCGAGCTGGTCACGGCCCGCCGCCACACGGCGTGGAGCCTGGCCCGGGGCGGCCGCGAGTACGGCCGCGGCCACTACCCGGCCATGGTCGCCCTGCACACCGCGCTGCTCGTGGGCTGCGTGGTGGAACCCCTGGCCGCCGACCGCCCGTTCGTCCCCGTACTCGGCTGGTCCGCCCTCGCGCTCGTCCTGGCGGCGCAGGCCCTGCGCTGGTGGTGCATCGCCGCCCTGGGACCGCGCTGGAACACCCGCGTGCTGGTGGTCCCCGGACTCCCCCTGGTGGCGGCCGGACCGTACCGGCTGCTGCGCCACCCCAACTACGTGGCCGTCGTGCTGGAGGGTGTGGCGCTGCCGCTGGTGCACACCGCCTGGGTGACCGCGCTCGGCTTCACCACCCTCAACCTGCTGCTGCTGCGCGTGCGGATCGGCTGCGAGGAGGCCGCGCTGACGGACGGCGGACGACTGCGCGCCCCCGCCTCCGTTCCCGCGTCGGGCTCCCGCTCGTGATCGACCTGCTGATCGCGGGAGGCGGCCCGGCGGGCCTGGCGACGGCCATCAACGGCGCACTGGCCGGTCTGGAGGTGGTGGTCGTGGAGCCGCGGCCCACCCCGATCGACAAGGCCTGCGGGGAGGGGCTGATGCCCGGGGCGGTACGCCGGCTGCTGGAGCTGGGTGTGCCGGTGACCGGGCAGCCCTTCCGAGGCATCCGCTACGTGGACGCCGTGACCGCGCGGCACGCCGAGGGGCTGTTCCGCTCCGGCCCCGGGCTCGGCCTGCGGCGCACCGCGCTCCAGGCCGCGCTGGCCGAACGCGCCGCCCGGCTGGGTGTGCGCGTGGTCCGCAGGCGCGTCGAGGGGATCGGGCAGGACGGCGACAGCGTCAGCGCGGCGGGCCTCACGGCCCGTTACCTCGTCGCCGCGGACGGCCTGCACTCCCCCGTCCGGCGTCGCCTCGGTCTGTGCGCGCCACCGGCGCCCGCCCGGCCGCCGCGTTACGGCCTGCGCCGGCACTACTCCGTCGAGCCGTGGAGCGACCTCGTCGAGGTCCACTGGTCGGCCCGGTGCGAGGCGTACGTCACCCCGCTGGCACCCGACCGGATCGGGGTGGCCCTGCTGACCGCGGAGCAGGCCCCGTTCGACGCGCAGCTCGCCCGTTTCCCGCGGCTGGCGTCCCGGTTGGCCGCGTCGCCCGGTACGGCGGTGCGCGGCGCCGGGCCGCTGCGCCAGGGGGCCCGCGTACGGGTGGCGGGGCGCGTGCTGTTCGTCGGTGACGCGGCGGGGTACGTGGACGCGCTGACCGGTGAGGGCCTGACACTGGCGGTGACGGCGGCGGGCGAGCTGGTCCGCTGTGTACGGGAGGGGCGGCCGCAGGCGTACGAACAGGCCTGGCGGGAGCTGTCGCGCAGCTACCGCACGCTCACCGAGTCCCTGCTCTGGGCGCGCCACCGGCCGCGGCTCGCCCGGCGGATCGTCCCGCTGGCCGCCCGGCTGCCGCGCGTGTTCACGGGGGCGGTGAACCTCCTGGCGTGAGGGCGCGGGCACGCGTGGAACGGCACCCCGCGCGGGGCGCGGGGTGCCGTTCGTGCGACCTCCGGATCAGGCCGGGCCCTCCTGACGGTTCCTCAGGGCCAGGCCCGCGAGGACGGCCGCGGCCGCCGCGCAGAGCACCACGACGACTCCGGCCCAGGCCAGGGAGCCGCCCACCGCCCCGGCCAGCGGGTCGAAGCCCGCAACGCCGCCGACCACGTGCACGCCGACGACTCCGACGGCCGCGGCCGCTCCGGCCCGCCACACCACCGCGGTGTCCCGGAGCGCGAGGAGCGCGCCGAGTCCGAGGCAGAGCACGGTGACGAGGAGGGGCAGGAGGGCGGCGGGGGGCGCCGACCGCAGGGCCGCGAGGTCCTTGGGCAGGTGCAGCGCGCCGCTGACCAGCAGGGCGAGCGCCACCGGCCAGCGCAGGACGTGCCGCAGCACCGGGGAGCCGGAACCGGCCGGTTCGGCCTCCGGCCCGGTGCGGCGGCGCGGCTTCTCGTACGGGGAGCCGTACGGCGCGTGGTGCGGCGGCGCGGACGGCTCCTCGTGCGGCTCCTGCCGCGGCCGCGCCCGCGGCACGGGCTCCGCGGCCCCGGCCCGCCCCTCGGGCGCCACGGAATGGGCGCGCTCGGCGGACTCGGCGCGCTCGGCGGGGTCGGCGGACCCGTGGGACCCGTGGGACCCGTCGGACACGTCGGACACGTCGGACACGTCAGGCTCTTCGGCACCGGGGATGGTCACCAGCAGGGCCACGTCCTCGACGGGCCGGCCGACGGCAGCGGCGCGCAGGGTGATGTCCGCCTCGGTCACCTCGTGCGGGGACTCGCCCAACAGGGCGATCATCTCCCGGACTTCGTGCACGGGACGGGTCACGGCGGCCGTGCGGAGCGCCTCGTGTCCGCGGTTGGGCAGCCGGCCGGTCTCCTTGAGCAGGCTCACCAGCGCGGTGACCTCTTCGAGCGGGCGACAGGTGGCCGCCGTGTCCAGCAGGGTTCGGACGGGCTGCGTGCCCGGAGCGCCCGGAGCGCCCGGAGTACCCGGGGCGTTGGTGTCGGGGATCTCATGGCGGTCTTCATCGTCCGTCTCCGTCAGGGATATGGGGTCATTCATGGAAAGCTCCGTTCGCCGACACGCGGGTCCACACATCGCGGGCCGGTCATCGTGCGTCATGGGAAGCGCACGCTTTGTTACATTTACTGCCAGTTTCGCCCACTGCGCCATTCGGGCGGGCAAACGGGGCCCGTCCGGCCCACGGAGAAGGGGCGTCGACCGTGCCCGATGTGCGGAAGTCCCGGCGCCTGTGCCGGCGCCTGCTGACACCGGCGCTGACCCTCGTACTGATGCTGACGGCCGCCGCGGAGGGGCCGGAGCGGCCCGTGGCGGACACCGACCGGGGGCTCGTACGCGGCCGGTCTCACGGGGCGTACACCACCTTCGAGGGCATCCCCTACGCCGCTCCCCCGACCGGCGCGCTGCGCTGGCGGCTTCCGGAGCCCGCGCCCCGCTGGGAGGGGGTGCGCGACGCGGGCGCCGCCGGCTCCCGCTGCGTGCAGCTGCCCGCCCTCGGGCCCGGCGGGCCGAGCGGCTCGGAGGACTGCCTGTACCTGAACGTCACCGCGCCCGCCGGGGCCGCCGCCCGGGGCGCACGGCGGCCCGTGATGGTCTGGTTCCACGGCGGGGGCTTCGTCAACGGCGCGGGCGACCTGTACCCGGCCGGACGGCTTGCCGTCCGGGGCGACGTCGTGGTCGTGACCGTCAACTACCGGCTGGGTGTCTTCGGCCTGTTCGGCCATCCGGAGCTCGGCGGGGCCCCCGGCTTCGCCCTCGCCGACCAGCAGGCGGCCCTGCGCTGGGTACGGGCGAACGCGGAGCGCTTCGGCGCGGACCCGCACAACGTCACCGTGTTCGGTGAATCGGCGGGCGCCCTCAGCGTGTGTGCGCACCTCACCTCACCGGCGTCGGCGGGCCTCTTCCACAAGGCGATCCTGCAGAGCGGATCGTGCTCGACCACGATGCCGCCGTGGTCCCTGCTGCCCACGCTCGGTGTGTACGAACCCTTCGTGCCCGAGCGGCGGACGGTCTCGGACGGGGTCCTGGCGGCCGCCCGGCTCGGCTGCGGCGGCCCGGCGGCACTGGACTGCCTGCGCCGGCTGGACACCGACAGGCTCGTGACGCCGGAGCTGACGCAGGCCTTCTCCAAGGTCTCGTACGGCGGCGCCCAACTGCCCGTGGAACCCCGGCGGGCCCTGGAGGCCGGGCGGTTCCACCGGGTGCCGGTGGTGCAGGGAACGACCCGGGACGAGATGCGGATCTTCGTGGCGCAGACCCTGGCCGTGTACCCCGTCGGCGACGAAGCCGGTTACCGGGCCCGGCTGGAGCGGTCCTTCGGGGCGTCGACGGCCCGCGCTGCCGAGGCGAGCTATCCGCTCTCGGCCTACCCGACGCCGGCGGTGGCGTGGGCCGCGCTGCTGTCCGACGCGTCGTTCACCTGCCCGGCCCTGCGGGACGGCGGCGCGCTGGCCCGGCACGTGCCGGCGTACGGCTACCGGTTCAGCGACGGCGACGCGCCGAACGCCACCGGCCTGCCGGAGGTGCCGGAGCTGCCGTACGGGGCCTCGCACGGCTTCGAACTGCCCTACTTGTTCGCGCTGGTGCCGCTGGCCGACCCGCAGCAGGAGCTGGCGGACCGGATGACCGGCTACTGGACCCGCTTCGCCCGCACCGGCGTGCCGGCGGCCGCGGGAGCGCCGCAGTGGCCGCGCCACCGCTCACCGGCCTCGGTGCTGTCCCTGGCGCCCGGCGCGGGCGGGATCCGCCCGGTGGACGCCCGGGCCGAACACCACTGCGCGCTGTGGGACGCCCAGTGGCCTGCGGTCACCACTGCTCCGTGACGACGACCCCGTCGCCGGTGCGGACCACGAGGTCGCCGCTGTCGCCGTAGACCTCGCGCCGCCAGTCGGCGAACACCTTGGCGAGCTGCCGGGCGTCGTCCCCGCGGCCCTTGCCGACGGATCCGGTACTGAAGGTGATCCTCGCCTCGCCGACGGTGCGGACCTTGCGGACGCGGGTCTCCTTGATGACGACGTCCTCGTCGTCGGTGCGGTGCCCGGCCCAGTACGCGGTGAAGTCCCGGGTCATGTCGAACCAGTCCGCCGGGCCGCACGGGCCTCCGCCGTTGGTCATCTCCGGGTCACCGGAGGGGGCGGCGGCGCCGGTCTGCTGATCCGTGGGCGGGCCCGCGTACCCGCCGGTCTCCTGGTCGGTCGGCGGACCGGCATACCCGCCCGTCTCCTGATCCGTCGGCGGACCGGCATACCCGCCCGTCTCCTGATCCGTCGGCGGACCGGCATACCCGCCCGTCTCCTGATCCGTCGGCGGACCGGCGTAGCCGCCGGTCTGTTCCTCCGTCGGCACGTCGAGCGCGCACTTCTGCGGCGTGAGACTGGGGACCGGCGCGGGCCCCGCTGCCCGGCCCGCCCTTCCGGTTCCGCAGCCCGCCAGTACGGCGCACAGCAGTCCGGCCACCAGTACCCGTCCGGCCGTCTTCTTCGTCGTCGTCATCGTCATCGTCATCCCCCTCGGACCTCAAGAGGGGAATCCGCCGACCGCGGTTCCCCGCCGTCGGATCGCGGGCTAGCGTGTCGTCATGACCGGCTCCGAGGCGCGTGCCCTGCTCTTCCTGGACGTCGACGGGCCGCTGATCCCCTTCGGTGCGGGCCCGTACCCGCAGGGCGACGACGGCCATCCCCTGCTCGCGAGGATCGATCCCGCGCTCGGGCCGGGGCTGGCGGCCCTGCCGTGCGAGCTGGTGTGGGCGACGACCTGGGGGACGGACGCCAACGAGTGCGTCGCGCCCCGGCTCGGTCTGCCGGAGCTGCCCGTGGTGGCATGGCTCGAACCCGCCGCCGACCTGCGGGCCCGGATCCACTGGAAGACCCCCACGCTCCTCGACCACGCGGCGGGCCGCCCCTTCGTCTGGGTCGACGACGAGATCACCGACGCCGACCGGGACTGGGTGGCCTCCCACCACCCGGGCCGGGCCCTGCTCCACCGGGTGGACCCGGGCCGGGGTCTGACCGCCGCCGACCTCACCGTGCTGCGTGGCTGGCTGGACGCTTCTCGGCCGCGGGAGCCGTGGCCGGGGAGTAGAGGAACGAGAACCGCTCCATGACGTTGCGCCGCTGGGTGTTGTGGAAGGCCGCGATGCGCCAGGTGCCGTCGGTGTCGCGGACCAGGGTGTACGTCTGGACCTTGGACAGCTCGGCGGGGCCGGGCCTGCTGCCGCTGTAGTCGTCGCCGCGGCCCGTCAGGATGGCGACGTCCTTTCCGAGGAAGCGCAGGTCGAGGTAGGAGGCGGCCAGCTTGGTGCCCTTGGTGAAGTCCTCGAAGAGGGCGCGGTGACCCTCGGTGATGTCGGAACGGCCTTCGTAGTGACTGCCGACGTAAGTGGTGTACGTGGCGTTCTCGGTGAACTGCCGGCCGTACGCGTCCGCGTCGCCCCGGCCCCAGGCGGCGGTGAGGGCTTCGAGGGCGGCGCAGATGGCCTCGCCGTCCGCGCGGTTCGCGCCCGCCGGGATGACGTCGGCGCAGACCTCCGTCCCAGGGCGCCGCACCTCGGAGGTGGCGTCGAGGTAGAGATACGCGCCGGCGGCGCCGAGGGTGAGGACGGCGGCGGCGGCGAGCGCGGCGCGCTTGACGGCCTTGACGGTCTTCGGGTTCACGGGATGCCTCTCGATCGGCGCTACGGGTGGATGACGGTGGCCGCCCTCTTGACTACACTGAGGCAGCAACTGCACATATGCAGTATCTGCATGCATGCAGATAAATGGCAAGGGGAATGGTGTCTCGATGGCGGAGCAGGACGACCGGCGTGCGGTCTTCAGGGACTACGTCGATGCCGTGGGGCTGCACGGCCTGGCGGGTGCGGAGGCGGCCGGCCTCCAGGCGTCCGAGTGGTATGCGCTCAGCCGCATCACCCTGGCGGGCGGGCTCACTTCGGGCGAGCTCGCGGCCGGGACGGGGCTCACGACGGGGGCCACGACGCGGCTGATCGACCGGCTGGAGCGCGCGGGGTACGTACGCCGTACCGCCGACCCGGCGGACCGGCGCAAGGTCGTGGTCGAGGCCGTTGCCGGCACGTCGGCGGAAGTCGAGGCGGTCGTGGGCCCGGCCCGGAGACGGATCGCCGACGTGCTCGCCGGGTACACCCCGGAGCAACTGGACGTGCTCTTCGACTACTTCACACGCGCGGCCCCCGCTTTCCGTGAGGCGACGGAGGAGATCCGGGCGGCGACCCACGGGCGCAAGGGCGCCCGCTAGTGCTCTGACCGCATGGGTTCTCCGGGTTGGCGGTGGCACGGTCCGGACCGGTTGAATGTGGGCGGACATCCAAGGTGCGGGGAGGCCTGGACCCTCAGTGGGCGGGAGGCCGTCCCCGCCAGCTCAGCACTGATGACGAGGACTTCGTCATCCAGACGGCCACCACCCGCCCGACCAAGCTCGGCCGGCCCTTCACCCGCTGGTCAACACGCAAACTCGCCGCCCACCCGCGACGCATCCACGGCCGGGTGATCGGCATCGGCCGCGAGGCTGCGGCCGACCGCTCTCGTCGGCAGCGGCCTGACCATCCAGTCTGTTGACCGTTTCCGTTCACAGCTCCAGGTTGGCGCGGACGAGCCGGAATGCGGCCGCCGGGTCCGCGGCACGGGTGACCGTCCGGCCCACGACAACATGTGACGCACCAGCGGCAACGGCAGCACGAGGTGTGCCGGGCCGGGCGTGCTCACCTGGGGACTCACCAGGAAGCGCGACTCCCGGCGTGATGATCAAGGTGCCGGCTCCCAGTGCACCACGCAGTGGCCCGGCTTCCTGCGGCGATGCGATCACGCCATGGCAACCCGCGCCTTCCGCCAGCCGGGCCAGTCGCAGCACCTGCTCCTCGGTCGAGGTTGAGTCGGTGACGCCGATGTCAGTGAGATCGGAGGTCGTCATGCTGGTGACGACGGTCAGAGCCAGCACGTGCAGGCGTGGAAAGTCGCGGGCCGCGGCGACAGCGGCGGACATGATGCCGGTGCCGCCCATACTGTGGACGGTCACCATGGAGACACCCAGAGCGCCGGCGGCGCGGACCGCGCCGGCCACAGAGTTCGGGATCTCGAAGAGCTTCAGGTCCAGGAAGACTTCCTTGCCCTTGGCCACGAGGTGCTCGATCAGGTCCGGCCCGGCCGCCGTGAGCAGCTCCATCCCTACCTTGTAAAAACGACACTCCTCTCCAAGCCGGTCGACGACTTCGTCAGCCGCTCGGCGGTTGCCAAAATCCAAGGCAACGATGATCCGATCGGTTGGCTCCACGGCGTCATTGTCGCCCACGCGGCGTTGGAGACGTCAGCGGCCTGCGTCGCGTCCGACCGCCCTCACCAGCGACCCTGGCCGTCGAACCCGGTGAGCCTATGCGGTCACAGCACTGACTGCGGCCGGGGAGCCCGGGCGGGCCGCGGGTGGCGGGTGGCGGGCCGGGCTCGGCAGCGCCCCGCCCGCCGCGGCCCGGGATCCGTCAGTTCCAGGACGCGCAGACCAGGGAGCGTTCCGCTGCGGCCAGGTAGGCGGCGGCCGCCAGCCAGGCCCGGGCGTACGCCTCGGCCGAGGACTCGGCGAGCCGGCCGAAGACGTCGCGGGGGCGGCGGTCGGCCTCGGCGGCGAGCGCGGTGGCCAGATCCGCCGCCACGGTGAGCCCGGCCCGGCGCAGCGGACCGTACGCGGCGAGGGGTTCGGTCCCCCGCGCGGCCTCGGCAACGGCACGACGGCCGCCCGCTACCCCGGTCTCCAGGAGGCGGCGCACCCGCCACAGCGGGGAGTCGGCCAGGGGGTCCGGTCCGGTGGGAGCGGGTTCGGGGGCCGGGCAGGCGGTTCGGGGCGGGAAGTGACCGCCCTGGAGACGGTCGTAGCCCAGGTCCGCACGGCCCAGCCATTCCTCGGGCAGCCGCAGCGTGTGCTCGGCGCCCGGCACCGGGCCGGCGGCGAGGGGCCGCAGGGTGGCGGTCCGGTCCGGGTCGGGGCGGCCCAGGATCCGCAGCGACAGCCCGGGATACGAAGCGAGGCGGCGCAGGTTCTCCGTGTGCGGCAGCTCGGGGTGGGGGTGCGCGGGCCGCAGCCGGAGCAGGGGTGCGCCGGGGCGTGCCTCGCGGACGAGGAGGTCTTCGCCCGCCGCGCCGACGACCGTGACGTCGCAGCCGAGCAGGGCGGGCTCGGCCCCGTCCGCCCCGGCCAGCGCGCGGGCGACCGCCTCGGCCGCCGGCCGGGCGAAGAGCGCCGCGGCGGGCCCTTCGCTCCAGGGCGTTCCGCTCAGGGGCGTCGCCTTGACGCCGCGTCCGGCGCCGAGCCTGCCCTCGGGGGAAACGGTCGCACCGGCGATGCGCAGGCCACCGCGGGCCAGCCCGGCGTGGTCGAGGACCGCGCCGCCGAGGGCGACGGAGGCCGAGCCTGCGCCGCGGGCCCGGGCCAGGCCGCCCGGGCGCACGTCGGAGACCGAGTAGCCGGCGCCGTCGGGGGCCAGCAGGTGGGTGACCACTCCCCCGTACCCGGTGGCGGAGAGCACGGGCTCCCGACACAGGCCGTACACCTGGAGGCTGCCGCCCGGAGCGTAGGCGCGGCGCGAGGTGCCGGTCAGCGCGGGGGCGGCGGATCCGGCGGCCAGCAGGGCGGCGGTGCGCAGGAGTTCACGGAAGGCGGCGGTGAGGTCGCCGAGCCGCTGGGCGGCCCGGCGCTCCCGGGCGGCGCGCAGGCCGCGTACGACGCGCAGGGCAGCCGCCTCGGCGCGCGGCAGCCCGGCGAGTCGGGCGGTGTGCGCGGCGCGCAGCAGCTCGGCCTGGACGACGGCGCCCCCGGCGGTGACCCCGGCGGCGAGGGCCTCGGCGGCGGCCTGCCAGAGGGCGGCCGCCGCGTGCAGTTGCGCCGCGGTGAGCGCGGGCTCGGACGCGGACTCGGACTCCGACGCGGACTCGGACTCCGACTCGGACGCACACGCGGACTCGGACTCGGACTCGGACGCACACGCGGACTCGGCACCGGGCTGGGGTGTCGCCGTCCGCCGCTCCCCTACGGGCGGCGCCGGATCCGCTTCCGCCGGCGGTTCCGCGTCCGCGAGCGGGGCGGCGCCCAGGGCGGCGGCCCGGTGGAGGCAGCGCGGGGCCAGCAGGCAGGTACACGCGGCCTGTTCCGCAAGGGTGATCGCGCCCGTGGGACCGGGACGCAGCGTGACCACGGCGTCCTCGCCGAAACCGAGGACGACCCCGCCGTCCGCTGCCGGAACGGCGAGGGCGGCGCAGCCCGCGGTGGCTGCGTCCAGCTTCTTGCGCAGCCGGGCGCTGAGCTGCTCCACGGCCTCGGCGAGCACTTCGGGTGCGACGGGCGGAAGTTGGGTGTCGGGGCTGGTCAACGGGATTCTCCACGGAGGCGGTCGCCGACCCAGCGGGCGAGGGCGAGCGGGCTGAGGGCGGCCACCGGCATGCCGGCCGCGACGAGTTGCCGGGCGACCGGGACCGAGTACCGGGGCGTGCCGGTGTCGTCGAGCGCGGCGCAGCCCAGCAGTTGGGCGCCGGAGGCGGCGAGCGTTCGGACCTCGCCGAGGAGCCCGCCGATCGGGGCGCCCTCCTCGAAGTCGCTGACCACGACGACGAGGGTGCGGCTGGGGACGGTGATCAGCGAGCGGGCGTGCGCGAGCCCGGCGGCGATGTGCGTGCCGCCGCCGACGCGGACCTCCAGCAGGAGTGAGAGCGGGTCCCCGACCCGGTCGGTGAGGTCCACGACCTGGGTGGAGAAGGCGAGGAAGTGGGTGGACAGGGTCGGTACGCCGCCGAGTACGGCCGCGGTCAGCGCCGACCAGATGACGGAGGCCTCCATCGACCCGGAGACGTCGACGACGAGGATGAGCCGCCAGTCGGACTCGCGGTTCGCCCGGGTGCTGAAGACGGGCCGTTCCGGGACCACGACCACGCTTCCGTCGGGCCGCCGCCGGGTGTGCGCGAGGTTCGCGCGCAGGGTGCGGGCCAGGTCGAGCCGGCCGCCGGGACGGCGGGTGGGGCGCGGGGTGGCGAGGCCGGAGAGGGCCGGGCGCAGCCGGGTGGCCAGCTCCTTGGCGAGTTCGTCGACCAGCCTCCTGACCAGGGGGCGCAGCCGGGCCAGTTGGGCTTCGGGCAGCCCGCCGGCGAGGGACAGGACGGAGCTCAGCAGTTCCACGGACGGGCGTACGCTCGCCGGGTCGAGCTGGGCCAGTACGTCGGTGCGGCCCGCCCCGGCCGCTTCGCCCAGCACTTCCTCCCGTACGTCGGCGCCGAACAGCGCCTCCAGTTCCTGCGACCACTCACGGGCGGTGGGGAAGGAGGCCTCCTGGCCTCCCCCGCCGCCCTGGCCGACGTCGATGCCCGAGGCGCCTTCGCCACGGCCGGCGCCGTACAGCTCGTCGAGGGCGTGGGCGTAGCGGCGGGCGCCTGCGGGGAGCCGGTCGCGTTCGCGGCCGAGCAGCAGCCGCCAGCGGTCGGCGGGGGCCAGCCGCAGGCCGGTGGGGGCGGGTGCGCGCGCGACGTCGGCGGCTGCCGCTGCGGTCTCCGGCAGCGGGAGCGGCGGCGCGATCGTGGCGGGCGGCGGGAGTTCCCCCAGCGCCGCGAGCCCGGCGGCGTCGGCGGCGGCCCAGAGGGCGAGCAGCGCGGGCGGCGCGTCGAGTGCGAGGTCGATCCGGTCGCCGAGCCGCTCGGCCACCGTGTTCAGCAAGCGGTCGCGGGCGGCGGGGGAAAGGGCGTCGAAGCCACCGCGCAGAGCGGGCAGACGGTCGAGGAAGAGGCGGTCGGTGAGGTGCTCGACGCGGTCGAGGAGCGGGGTGAGGGCGGCCGGGGAGGCTTGGAGCAGTGGTCCGGCGGCCGTGAGGAGTCCGGCGAGGCGGCGGGTCAGGACGCGGCGGCCCTCGGCGGTGGCGGCGCCGTCGATCCAGCCCGCGGCGCGGTCCCCGAGCCGGGCGGCCGGATCGAGGTCGAGGAGGACCCGTACGGCCAGGGCCGCGCCTTGGATCAGCGGGGACGCGGAGGCGGCCAGGGCGTCGAGCGCCGCGTCGGTGCGCAGCCCGAGGTGGTGTGCGGCGGCGCGGTCGGCGAGGGCCACGAGGGCGGCCGCGTCGGCGGGGTCGTCGCTGCCCGCGAGGCCGGGCAGGGACCGCACCGCCGCTTCGAGCAGGTCGCCGGTGAGTGCGGCGGCGGTGGCGCGGGACTCGGCGCCGGTGCCCGGGAGGTGACCGCGGTGGAGACCCTCCAGGAGGTCGAGTGCGTCGAGGAGTTCGGGCAGGGCCGCTGTCTGCGGCAGGACGGTGGCCGCCTCGTGGAGCCGTACGTCGACCAGTTCGGGTAGATCGCACCGCGCGGCGGCGGCCAGCCCGGCGAGGATCTGTGCCGGGGTCGGCCCGCCGTCGGCGGCGGCGCGGCGCGCGGTGTCGCGCAGCGTACCGGCGGCCGCCTGGGCGGCGGTGACGCCGCGGACTCCGGCGAGATCGAGGCGGGCCGGGACGGAAGGCGTCCAGGACAGCCGCCACTTGGTGCCGAGGGCGGACCCGTCGCCGGTGGCGGCGACCGTGAGGGGCTCGCCGTAGGAGGCGCCGCAGACCAGGAGCCGCTGGAGGAGGACTTCGCGGCGGCCGTCGAGGTCGGAGCACAGCGGGTCGAGGCGGACCTCTCGGGGGGCGGGATCGTCCGGCGCGGGCAGCCGCAGCTGCGCCAGCTCGGCCTCGACGGAAGGGCCGAGGCCGGAGCGGGGGGCGTGCGGGGTGATCCGCCCGCGGGCGGTGCCGACGAGGACCGCCTCCAGGGCGCGGGCCAGCGCCCGGCCGCGGCCGAGGGGTTCGCCCTGGCCGAGTACGGTGCCGACGGCCTCCAGGAGCTCCCCGCGCCCGGGCGCGGGGAGTCCGCGCAGGGCGGCCAGGTCGCAGGCGAGCCGCAGGGTTTCGGCGGCCTCGCCGGTCCCGGCGGTGTGCCCGGCGCGGCGCAGCTCCCGGCAGAGGCCGGTGACGGCGACGGAAGCCTCGTCCCGCAGGCGTCCGGGATCGCCCGCGGCACGCAGAACGGCCTGCTGCCACAGGGGATCCCGGATCCCGGCGGGATACCCGGAGCGGGAGTCGAGCAGGTCGAAGGAGTACGGCACGAACGAGGTGACGGTCCGGTCCGCGTCGCGCACGTCGGTGCCCGTCCCGGTCCCGCCGGACCGGGGACCCGGCGCGGTGCCCGGACCCAGGAGGGCCGGGGCGTGGAACGCGCCGATCACGGCCGCCACGCGGTGGCCTCTGGCGATGGCCGAAGCGATGACGTCCCGCATGTGGGCCTCGCGGGCCAGGTCCGTCTCCGGCACGGCCGGTGCGTCCTGGCGCAGGGCCCATCCGACGCCGAGGGCGGCCCGCCGGACGGACTCCGGGGAGCAGCCGGGGGCCAGGACCTCGACGGCGCGGTCCCACAGGTCGTCACCGTCCCGGCCCGTCCCGGCGGCGGTGAGGCCGTCGCCGAAGGTGCGGCCGGCCCTCTCGGCCGGGCTCGCCGCCGGGCCCGCCGCCCGGCCCGCGGGCAGGGTCGCGCCCGGAGCCGGAACCAGCGCGGTGTCCCGGGCCGGGGCGCCGTCCGGTGCGGTCCAGCCGCGGTCGGACAGCGGGAGGTCACAGCAGAGGACGGCCGCGCCGGACCCGCGGGCCCAGCGGATCGCGGCCAGTTCCGGGGAGAAGTCCGCGAACGGGTAGAACGCCAGCCGGCCGTCCCCGCCGGTGCCCGCGAGGGCGACGGGGGCGACGGTCTCCGGATCGGCGAGGTGCTCCAGCCACGGCTGGAAGTCCGCCGGCAGTTCGACGCAGACCACGTCCGCGCCCGAGGCGTCCAGCAGGGCGGGGACCACCGCGGCCAGCGCGGGGCTGTGGTGGCGTACCCCCAGCAGGTACGGCTCGCCGGACGCGGCCAGGGCGTCCACCGCCGCCCGCGGATCGGCCTCCGGACCGGACGCCGTCACCGCAGGCTCCCGCGCAGGTCCCAGAGGCGGCGCCACATCGCCGAGCCGTCCTCGGCGCGGCGGCGCACCGGGCCGTCCCAGTACCCGAGCAGCCGGCCGTGGTCGGCCGGGTCGTCCTTGCGTACGACGCCCAGCAGGTGCCCCGGCAGCAGGTCCAGCACGTCCCCGCCCGGCAGGTACGCGGCCGAGACCCCCAGCGAAGCCGCCACCTGCACGGCTTCGGCGGTGGACATGACCGTGCCCGGGCGCTCCACGTCCCAGCCCTCGGCGGAACGCCCGGAGCGCAGGTCCCGGAAGACGGTGACGAGCGCGTCGAGCACCGCGTCGTCGACGGCGAACGCGGCGCCGGCCCGCCGGACGGCGGCGACCGCCTGCCGGCGGATCAGCGTGGCCTCGGCGTCCGCGTCCGCGATCGGGGCGACGGTCTCGAAGTTGAAGCGGCGCTTGAGGGCGGCGGACATCTCGGAGACGCCGCGGTCGCGCAGGTTGGCGGTCGCGATGACCGTGAAACCGGGAGCCGCCGAGACCACCGCGTCCTCGGTGGCGGTCAGTTCGGGCACGCTGACCCGGCGGTCGGACAGGATGGACACCAGCGCGTCCTGCACCTCCGGCAGGCAGCGGGTGATCTCCTCGACGCGCACCACCCGCCCCGTCCGCATGGCCGAGAGCACCGGCGAGTCGACCAGGGCTCCCGCGCTCGGCCCGCCGGCCAGCAGCAGCGCATAGTTCCAGCCGTAGCGGAAGGCGTCCTCCGTGGTTCCGGCCGTGCCCTGCACGGTGAGGGCGCTGGTGCCGCAGACGGCGGCGGCCAGCAGTTCGCTGAGCATCGACTTGGCCGTACCGGGCTCGCCGGTGAGCAGCAGCCCGCGCTCCCCGGCGAGGGTGACCACGCAGCGCTCCACCAGGGCCCGTTCGCCGACGAACTTGGGGGCGATGGCGAGCTTGCCGCCGCCCTCGGGCAGGGTGAGCTCGGCGCCGTCGCTGCCGCAGACGAAGGTGACGACGGCGCGCGGGGTCAGCGCCCAGCCGGGCGGGCGGGGGCCGGGGTCCTGGGCGGCGAGGAAGGTGAGTTCGGCGGCGTACCGCTCCTCGGCGGGCAGCACCTGCCGGGCGGGTACGGGCTGTTCGGTGACGGTCATGCGCAGTCCTTGGTAGGGCAGTCGTGGGAGGGGGTCAGCGGCGGCGGGCGCGGGTGCGCTTCACCTTGAGTTCCTCGAAGCGCGGCACGTCGCCTTCGCGGACCCGCTGCCAGGCCCGGCGGTAGAGTTCCGCGGACGGTTCCGCGGGCAGCAGCATGCCGGGCAGGGGGTGGCCGTACATCGGGAGCTTCCACCGCTCCACCGGGAGCGCCGGGGATGCCATGTCCGCCCATCCGCCCGGCAGGAACAGCGAGCGCCCGGCCCGGCTCCGGCCGGCCGACACCACCAGGTCGGTGGCGGCCAGTTCGGCGCGGGCGGCCTTCAGGCGGGCCGGCTTCCAGCCGGTCCAGCGCGCGGTGTTGCGGTCGGTGGGGTCGGGCATGGCGAGCAGCGCGAGGTACAGGGTGGCCGCGTCCGCGCCCAGTCCGTGCTCTTCGGCGACCTCGGCCACCAGGTCGGGGACCGACCGGCTCGGGTCCTGCGGCCACCACGTGCCGTCCTGGTCGACGGTGCCCGCCGCCGGGGAGCCCGGGTCGGCCAGCAGGGCGGCGAAGCGCGGGTCGTGCGCGGTCAGCAGCGCCGCCTCCACGCCCGAGATCCGCTGGTCGTCGCCGCGCAGCAGCGGCAGGTAGGGGTCGGAGCCGGTGGAGTCCAGCAGGGCCGGGCACAGCGCGGGCTTGGGCTGCCCGTCGTGGGTGGCCATGACGACCGCGCCGTACCGCTCGTAGCCCTCGCCGGTCCCGGTGGGTGTGCCGGCCGCCTTCCGGAAGTCGGACAGGCTGGTGAAGCGTCCGGTGCAGAGCAACAGTTCGGGCGCGGCGAGCCGCTGCCGCACGGCGGTCAGGGCGGGCGGCAGGGCGGCGCGCACGGGATCACCCGCGGGCAGCCGGTGGGCCAGCCAGGCCGCCATGGCCATGGTCCCGGTCAGCACGGCCGAGGTGAAGGGCTCGGTGGCCGGCTGGACGGGCTCCACGTGGTCGCCCCGCACCGTCCACGCCACGTCGGCGGAGAGTTCCCGCGAGGCCGCCGGGTCCAGGACGGCGGGCAGGGCGCGGTGGGCGGCCCACCCGCCGCGCACGGCCCGCGCGCCCTCGGCGAGCAGCCAGTCGGGCACCCGCGTACGGCGTCCCACGCGCCGGTTCCACACCTCGGCCGCGGCGGCCGCGTCCGGCCCCTCGGTCCACAGCCGTGCCGGGTCGGCGGGCAGCAGCGCCGCGACCACGGCCCGCCGTACCGCGCCGTCGAGGCTCTTGAGCTCGTCACGGGCGTGCGCGGCCTCGGTGGCCTTGACGCCGAGGGCGGTCCGCAGGTCGGCGGGCAGGAAGTTGCTCTGCCAGCTGTCGACGTGGGGCAGGCCGGCGATCACCAGCCGGGCCAGGGCGCCGGGGACTCCGGTGAGGCGGGCGAACTCCTCGGCGGCCTCGGGAACGAAGGGCGCGGGCCCGCGGCGGGCGGCCTCCCGGAGGAAGGACTCCAGCCAGCCGGCGTCGCGCCCCGGGTCGCCGAGCGGGGCCTCGCGGCGCAGGGTGTAGGGCCCGGGGACGGTGAAGCGGCCGGCGGGGTCGTGGAGCAGGGCACCGAACTCATGGCCGTCGGGCACGGACTCGCTGTGCTCGGTCAGGGCGATGACGGCGCCGCCGCCGAGCGGGAGCACGCTGCGGTGGTAGAGGCTGCGTTCGATGCCGTCGGGGGTGCGCAGGTGGCGCTGGTCGAGGTGGAGCAGCACCCGGCGCCAGCGGCCGGCGGAGCCCCCGGCCGAGGCCAGGCCCAGGGAGTCGACCGCGCCGAGCAGGGCGAGGACGGCCTCGCGCTGGTCGTCGGTGGCACCGACGGCGACGGCCCGGTACGCGGCGGCGGCCGGCTGGTCGAGCAGCGGCGTCCACTGCAGTCCCGAGTACGGCAGCGCGGGCACGTCGAAGTGGAGCCGGCCGGGCGTCGCGGCCGCGCCGGTCCGCGCGCAGGCGGCGGCGAGTTCGCGCAGGAGGCGGTGGGCGACGTCGGTGTCCGCGCCGTTGCGGTAGTAGGAGGTGCCCGTGAGCCCGCTCAGCGCCTCGTCGAGGAGCCGGTCGGTGGGTCCCTGCACGGTCTCCTCGACGGCGCCCGCCTGCGGGTGGAGCCGGGCGGCGACCGCGTCCAGGGACTTCTGCTGGGTGAGGGCGAAGCGCAGGACCTCGACGATGCCGCCGACCAGCCGGGGGGCGGTCACCCGGGGCAGGGCCGCACGCACCAGGTCGGGCAGGTCGGTGGCCTTGTCCGCCGCCGCGGCGGCCTTGAGGAGGGTGCCGATGGTCTCCCGGTCGGCCGTGCGCAGCGCGGCGGAGCCCTCCGGGTCGCGCGGGCGCAGGGCGTACCAGTGCGAGAGCGGCGGCAGGTCCACGCTCCCGGTGCCGAAGGACGCCCTGCGGTGGTCGCCCCGGGACTGGGCGGTGACCACGCCCTCCGGGTCGCTGATGCTCAGCTCGCGCCAGCGGTGCGACAGGGCGCGCGGCCGGTCGTCGCCGGGGAAGGTGAGCGCGGCGATCGGGTGGTCGCCGCCTTCGGGCACGGTGACGGTGCGGCCCCCGGTGTCGGTCCCCTGCCAGCCGTGGCCGGGGGTCTTGACGGCGCGCCAGCCGAGCAGGCCGTCGGCGGGTGCGCCGAGGACCGAGCCCTCGACGGTGGGCGCGGGCCGCAGCCAGCCGGTGTGGCCGGTGGCGACGGCCTCTTCCTGATGGGCGGGCAGCGCGTCGGAGAGGAATCCGGGCTGGGAGAACCGGCCCAGCGCGTTGCCGGCGGGGTCGTACTCGCGCCAGCCGCTTCCCGTGTTCTCGCCGGACCGGTCGCCTTCGCAGGACTGGTCGCGCCGCTGCCACACCCAGTACGAGGTGCCGTCGGACAGCACCGGCCGCTCGTCCGGCAGTGCGGTGTCGCCGCGGTGCAGGACGCCGCCGCCGGTGGTGCGGCCGCCGCCCGGGAGCGGCAGGGAGACGTGCTCGGACCGCAGCGCCCAGTGGTTGCGGTCGGTGTCCAGGGTGAAGACGGTGCCGGGCGAGGAGTGCCAGTAGCCCTCGGTCCGGTCGGCGCTCCAGGCGGACCAGAAGACGAGCAGGTCGCCGTCGACGTAGTGGAATCCGTACCGGTAATTGGATCCGGTGGGGACGCGCAGGTCGTGCGTGAGGACGGTGCCGTCGGCGTCGATGACGCGGACCTGGGTCTCGTTGGCGACGATCAGGTACGGCCAGGCCTCGACGACCGTCAGCCCCTGGCGGCCCTGGCCGGGCGTCAGATCGGCGACCGCGCTCTCCCAGGCGGGCCAGACCAGCTCCTCGAAGAGGCCGGCGCGCAGGGTGCGGGCGAGGGTCTCGCCGAGATCGGTGGCGGCTGCGGCGGCGACCTCCTCGGGAGCGAGTTCCAGGGCTTCGGCGGGCAGCCAGGTCAGCCGCTGGATGGCGTCGGGCACGCCGGGCAGGCCTGCCGCGGTGGAGGCGCGGGCGACGCCGCGCATCCACTCGGTCAGCAGCGGGCGGGTGCCGGGCGAGGCGGCGACGCGCCGGACGACGGTGGTCCCGCCGGCGGCGTCGCCGAAGGCGTTCAGGGCCCGGTGGAACGCGGGGTGGAAGCGCGCGTCGGCGGCGACCGCGGCCAGGTCACGGCGGCGGTCGGCCGCGGCCCAGTCGCGCAGGTTCAGCTGGCTGTGCTGGTACCTCTTGTCTTCTGGATCGGGATCGGCGACCGGGACCTGCAGCGTGAGCAGCAGGTCGAGGAGGTCGGCGTCCTCGACGCCCACCCGCAGGCCCGCCTCCCGGCCGGGGCGGGAGAGTTCGGCGCGCAGCTGCGCCGCGCAGCGCGTGACGAGGTCGAGCAGCGGCGGGGGTGTGGGGCGGGTGCCCCAGCCGGCGTGGCGGGCGGCGTGGAAGCGCTCCAGCCAGCCGGCGGTGCCGTCGGCGCACCGCTCCTCGGCGGGCGCTTGCGCCGATTCCAGCCCGGCGGTGGCGCCGGACTCCTCCAGGATGTCCAGCCACAGGCCGGTGAGTTCGACGCTGTCGCCGCCGCCGGGCGGGGTCAGCGTCAGGAGCGTGCCGCGTACGGACGGAACGCGCCGGGCGAGCGCGACGAGCGCGCCGCGGTGGGCCTTCCACCAGCCGGTCGCGGCGCGCAGGGTGGCGGGCAGCGGCAGCAGTTCGGCGAGGTACTCCTGCTCGGGCACGGTGCCCGTCATGCCCGCGGCGCGGGCCAGGCGGCGCAGCTCGGTGGCCGCCTGCGCGGAGGGCGGCAGCCCGCCCGCGGTGCGGCGCACGCACAGGCGGCGGAAGCGCTCGTGGGCCTCGGCGGGGCTCACGCGGACGGCCAGTTCCTTGCCGTAGCCGGTGAGCACCTTGACCGGCAGGGCGCCGGCCAGGGCGAATTCGAGGAAGACGGCGTCCAGGCGGTCCTCGTCGACGCTCAGCCCGTATTGGGCCTCCGCGCTGCGGGCGCGGCCGAACAGCTGGGCGGCGTACGTGGTGTTCTCGACGGCGAGGAAGATGCGGGCGGCCTGCTCGTGGAAGACCGGCAGGAAGTGCGGGACGGCGGCGGCGAGCCGCCCGGCCAGCTCGTGGCAGGCGTCGAGGGCCGCCTTGGGCTTCGTCTTGGCCTGCCGTGCGATGCGGTCGAGTTCGGGCACGACGGCGAGGGCGTGGTGGCCGTCCTCGGGATGGTGGACGAGGACCCACTCGGGGAAGCCGAGTGCCTGGCGGTGGCCGAGGCCGACGACGGGCGGCTCGCCCTCCTCGCGCACCAGGCCCAGGAAGCCTGCGGCGAGGTCCTCGGCCGCGCCCAGTTCGGCGGCGGCCAGCCGGACGACGACGCGGTCGTCGCCGAGGGCGGGGTGGCGGTAGGCACGCGCGGTCAGGTCGACGGCGGTGGGGCCCGCGCCCCCGGTGCCGTGCGGCAGTACCGCCCCGGCCTTGAGCAGCAGTTCGGCCTCGCTCACGGACGCGCCGTCCTTCCCCGTGGTGGTGCTGTCGGTGGTGATGGTGTTCTCGGTGCTGCTGTCGGTGGTGCTCACGCGTCCCCGCCCTCCTCGATCTTGCGCCCGGCGTACAGCGCCGCGGCCATCCGCATCCCCTCGGACCAGGCCACCGGTCCGACCTCGGCCAGGCGCACCGCCCGGCCGTCCTCGCCGTGCCAGGTCAGGGCGCCGGTGGTGGTCTCGTCTTCGTAGTAGGGCTCGCCGATCCACACCGCGGCCTCCGTGGCCCGGCCGGTGTCGCGGACCTTGCAGGTGGCGTAGCCGCCGGAGACCCGGTAGCCGAGGCCGGTCGCCCGGGCGGCGAGGCTGAAACGGGTGGGGAACGATCCGCCCGCGTAGTCGCGTACCTCGGTGGCGGTGGGCGCGAGCCCGGCGGGCTTTCGCCAGGTGGCACGGTGGATCTGCTCGACCCGCTGCACGATGCCCAGTTCGGCGGCGAAGTCCCGCACGTCCTCCAGGTCGGGCAGCAGCACCGGGTGCGGCAGGGTCACCGTGCGCGGGGACAGCCGTACGGTCTCGCCGTCGAGGTTGACCACCTTCAGCTCACCGGACTCGGTGGCGTCCCGCAGGAAGCCCACCTCGTCGGGGTCGTCGCCGACCACGGCCAGGTCGCGCAGGGCGCTCTGCCAGGCCTCGTCCGGCCACACCCGGGCGAGCAGCGCGGTCGGCACGGGCAGCGAGGACACCATCCAGGTGTCGACCTGGGCGATGCAGGCGGCCTCGTGGCGGTCGAGCCATTCGGCGAGCCGGCGCAGCCGGTCCACCTCGGGATGGTCCTTCAGCGCCTTGGGCAGGGTCTTCAGCTGCCGCCCCGCCGACCGGCCGGTGGTGGGCCGCGCCGCCACCCGCCCTTCCACCAGGGCGATCTCGTACCCCTCGCCCGCCGCCACCCATGCCATCAGCCCGCGTCCCTCCGCCTGTCCCGCACATGTCCGCGCAGCCCTGACACGGGGGTCAAAGCCCCCCTGAGCTGCGGTATGCCGGGAGACTAGCGAGTGCCACTGACAACGCCCGCCGGAGGGTGGGAGGTCGGTTCTTTGTCCGGTTCTGGGTAGTGTTCAGGAGACGTTGACACGCAGTCGGTTTGGGGTGGGGCTCATGGTTCGTCAGATACGGGTGCCTGCCGCGGCCCTGGCGGTGTCGCTGCTGCTGACCGTGGCGGGCTGCTCCGACCAGGCCCCGTCGGGCACGGGCCCGGACGCGAAGCCCTCCGCCCCGCGCGTCACCCCCGGCGCCTCCGGACCGGCCGACGGCAAGCCCGCCGGCGGGGACGTGCTGCCGGGCATGGTCACGGCGGCGGAGGCCCGGACCAGGCTGGCCGCGCTGAAGGTGGCGCCGGCCGGGACGATGGCCGGTTACAGCCGCGACAAGTTCACGCACTGGGCGCAGCAGGGCGACAAGTGCGACACCCGCGAGGTGGTCCTCCAGCGGGACGGGACGGGCGTGGCGCGGGACTCCGAGTGCCGAGCCGTATCCGGCAGGTGGAAGAGCTTCTACGACGGGATGGTCGTCACGGACGCGGCGAAGATGGACATCGACCACATGGTGCCGCTCGCGGAGGGCTGGCGCTCGGGGGCGGCGGCCTGGGACTCCGCCCGGCGCAAGGCCTTCGCCAACGACCTGGCCCACCCCCAGCTGCTGGCCGTGACCGCGGCCTCGAACCGCTCGAAGGGCGACCAGGGCCCGGACC
Source organism: Streptomyces sp. NPDC056224 (assembly GCF_042267665.1). Lineage (NCBI taxonomy): Bacteria > Bacillati > Actinomycetota > Actinomycetes > Kitasatosporales > Streptomycetaceae > Streptomyces > Streptomyces sp. NPDC056224. Next base: position 189,383 of record NZ_JBHJTK010000004.1, on the reverse strand, counting down.
TCTGGCAGCCCCCGGACAGGGCCGCCTGGTGCCAGTACGGACGGGCCTGGACCACCGTCAAATCCGCCTACGCGCTGACCGTCACCGAACCGGAGAAGAAGATGCTCGCCACCATGCTGGACACCTGCACCTCATGACCGGCGGACAGCAGTGGCAGGACCGGGTGCTCGCGGGGCCGGGAGGGGCGATGACCGACGAGGTCGGTGTCATCACCGGCCCGCTCACCTTGCGCACCGCGGCGGTGGCCGGTGGGCTGGCCCGGTTCGACGTCCAGTACACCGACGCCGACGAGTGGTACACGCTCACCGGCAGCCCCCTGCCCCACCACGGTGACCCCGCGGCCCTGCACACCGCGGCCCTCGCCGCGATCCGTGCGGGCCGTGGGGCCCGGGCCCCGGGCAGCGCCCCCGCCTGAGCCGCGCGGCGGCGCGGGGCCGGGGCGGCGGGGCGGGGCTGCGGGGATCAGGCCTCGTACTCGGTCAGGTCGATGCTGTGGACCTGCAGGAGGTAGTGGTGCTCGGGTTCGGTCGTATCGCGCTCCAGCACCATGCCGAGCTTGCGGATCACGTTCTCGGAATCGTCGTTTCCCGCCCGGTTGACCGCGATGACCCGGTCGAGTCCGCGGTCCTGGAGCGCGAACTCCAGCGTGGCCTGGGCGGCCTCGGACGCGTAGCCCTGGCCCCAGTACTGACGGCCGAGCCGCCAGCTGATGTCCACCGCGGGCAGCACTTCCGGCAGGTACTCGGGCACCGAGAGGCCGACGACGCCGATGAGCTCGCCGGATCCGAGGAGCTCCACGGCGAAGAGCCCGAAGCCCTCCTCGTCCCACTCCTCCTCCCAGCGCTCGAGGTCCTCGGCGGTCTGGTCCAGGTCGCGGGTGGAGCCGTCACCGATCCAGCGCATCACCTCCGGGTCGGCGTTGATCTCCGACAGGGGGACCAGGTCGTCGTCGGTCCAGCGGCGGAGGAGGAGTCGGGGGGTACGGATCTCGGTCATGCCCCACATCCTGCCGAAAGTCGGCGGACCAGCGGTAATCGGCCATTGCCGCACGGGCGCGGATTCGTGGCGATCACGGCGGGAATGTCTTCAGCGGCTCGCCCCGGGCCTCCGCGGTCCGTGGGTACACAGCGACCGAAGAGAGAACCGACATGCCGTTCGACCCGTCCGACGAGAGCCGGTACGACCGCACGCGCCTGCGGCAGTGGGCGCGCGGCCGGGCCCGCTCCGCCGGAGTGGACCGCCGCGACCTGCTCAGGCTGTTCGCGGCGGGAGCCGCCGCCGGGCCCCTGGGGCTGGGCGCCGCCGGGACGGCCTCGGCCGCGACCGGTGGCGCCGATGCGAGCGCCGCCGCCGAGGCGGCCGAGGCCCCCGGGATCGTCAAACCGCTGCCGCCCGAGCTGTTCACCATCCGCGGCACCAACGCGGAGACGAACTTCGCCGCCCTGCGCGGCACCGGCCCGCTCACTCCCGTCGACCGGTTCTTCGTACGGAACCACACCTCCACCCCGCTGGTCGAAGCCGGCGGATGGAAGCTGACGGTGTGGGGGGACGGGCTGGCGGGCGGCCCGGTCGAGGTCTCCTACGACCGGCTGCGCGCACTGCCGGCGGTCGAGCGGACGCTGTTCATCGAGTGCGCGGGCAACGGCCGCAGCTTCTACGCGACCCAGCAGGGCCAGGAGATCAGCGGCACCCCGTGGACCCTGGGCGGGATCGGCGTCGGCCACTGGCGCGGTGCGCGGCTGTCGGACGTACTGCGTCTGGCGGGGGTCACGCGCGGCGCGGTCGACGTACTGCCGCGGGGGCTGGACGCCGAGGTGGTCACGAACGGGGTGAACCTCGGGCGGGTGCGGCGCCCGATGCCGGTCTCGAAGGCGCTGGACGACGTACTGCTCGCCTACGGGATGAACGGGGGGCCGCTGCCGCCCGACCACGGCGGCCCGGTCCGCCTGGTCGTGCCGGAGTGGACCGGGATCTCCTCGGTCAAGTGGGTCGGTGACATCGAGGTGAGCGGCCGGCCGCTGTACTCGCCGTGGAACACCGACACCTACCGGCTGTTCGGGCCCGGGTATCCGGCGCAGGGCGCCCCGTTCACCCGGCAGACCCTCAAGAGCGCCTTCGAGCTGGAGCCGGGGGCGACCGTTGCGGTTCACCGGACGCGGCTGCTGACCGGCCGCTCCTGGTCGGGCGCGGCCCCCGTGCGGCAGGTCGAGGTCAGCACCGACGGCGGCGTCCACTGGCAGCGGGCCCGGCTGCACGATGCGCCGCGCCGGGGCAGCTGGATGCGCTGGTCGCTGCCGTGGACCCCGCGGGCCGTCGGTGCCACGGCGCTGCTGGCCCGGGCGACCGACGCCACCGGGCGCACGCAGCCCGCGACGGCCGCCCCCAACACGCAGGGCTACCTCTTCGACGCGGTCGTGCGGCACCCGGTGACGGTGGTCTGAGCGACGGCGGCTCACGGGGTGTGGAAGCGGACCTCCGGCGCGTCGGCGGCGGGGCCGTCCAGGACGGGCTGGGGCGTACCCCCCAGGTGCTGGTCGAAGAAGGCTCCGACGTAGCGCCGGGTCAGCTCGACCGAGCGGGCGCCGGACAGCGGGGCCTCGGGTGAGGGGATCCCCAGCCGGTCGCCGATCACCGGGAAGTCGCTGAAGGTGAAGTGGCCGGAGTCCGCGAAGGTGATCCAGCGCTTCCAGCCGTCGAGCTTCGGCCAGTCGCGGTCCCAGCTCGGATTGCCGCCGGGGCTCCGGCCCTGCGCGCCGAGCAGCATGAAGGGGCGGCCGCCGAGCCCGGCCTGTGGGACGGGCGTCGCGAGTCCGCCGTCCATGTTGACCCCGGCGCGCACCCTGGGGTCGGCCGCCATCGCGGCGGCCGCCGACGCGCCGCCGATGGAGTGGCCCGCCATCGCGATGCGGCTCGCGTCGATGAGGCCGGCGTGGCGCCAGGCCGGGTCTCGTCCGGTGAGCCGGTCCAGGAGGAAGGACACGTCGCGGGCGCGGGTGTCGCTGACCGCTTGCATGCCGCCCGCCGACTCGACCTTCTCGCAGGCCAGGCACTCCAGCACGCGCCCGCCGGGGAAGGCGGTCCCCGCGCTCTCGTACGCGTGGTCGACCGCGGCGACGACGTAGCCGCGCGAGGCGAGGTCCTCGGCGAGCGCGGTGAGGGTGGCGCGCGGGACGGTGAAGCCCGGAGAGAGCACGATCAGCGGATAGCGCCCCGCGACGGGACGGGCGTGGGACCGGGAGTGGGCCGCCGTGCCGGCCAGGGTCTCGACCGGGATCGCCCCGTCCAGCCCCTGGTCGACCAGCAGCAGCCGGGCCTCCTCGCGGGTGAGGTAGCGCACGGGACCGCCGCTGCCGCGCTGCGCCGGATAGCGCATGGTCACCATCAGCTCGCGCGGCCCGGACCGGGCCCAGGGGTCGGTCCGGCTGCGGTCCACGAGGTGCAGCGTCTCCTGTCCCACGGAGAAACGGCCGGTGGGGCGCGGGAGTTCCACCGTGGTACGACGGGTCTCGGCCGCCGCGGACGGGGAATCGGCGGCGGCCGAGGTGCCCGCGGCGGCGAGCGGGAACGGCAGGAGCAGGGCGAGTAAGACGGCGGCGGAAGCCGCCCGGCGTCGGTTCACGGCTGCGAGGTTCACGGCTGCGAGGTTCATAATTGCGAACCTACTCAGCGGGACCTGCCGGATCGTCAACGCACAGGAGGAGGCTCCCCTCCCACCTGGGAAGGGCCCGGCTCACCCGGAAGTCGTAGTCGCCGCGGTGACGCTGATGGCGCGGAGCTTCTCCCGCAGGTACGTGTGGGAATCGACCGGGTCGTGCACCACGCGCCCGACGGGGGCGGGCAGCGACTCCACTCGGGTGTGCGGATCGCACTCGTAGAAGTAGACCAGCGAGATCAGCTCCTCGGTGGGCGCGTCGGCGGGCGGCGGCAGTACGCGGTGGCGGCCCGCGCGCCACCGGTCCCCCGTCCAACGGGCCATCAGGTCACCGATGTTGACCGTGAGCGCGGCCGGGTCGTACGGGGCGTCCTGCCAGCCGTCGGCGTCGGTGTGGATCTGCAGCCCGCCCGCGCCCTGCTGGCGGTCGAGGATCGTGACCGTGCCGAAGTCGGTGTGCGCCCCGATGCGGAACTGGCCGGGCCGCGGCCGCCCGACCACCTCGGTGCCCGGGTACCAGTTGAGGTTGAACCCCCAGGTGGGGTGGGAGGTGTGGCGGGTGAAGTGATCCTCGTCGAGGCCGAGGGCGGTGGCGAGCAGTTCCAGCAACTCGTCGGAGAGGGCCCGCATCAGGCTCAGGTACTCGGTCACCAGCGGCCGCAGTGCGGGCGCCTGAGCCGGCCAGGTGTTGGGACGGAACCACTCGGCGTCCACTCCGGGCACACCGGTGGGGTCGTCCGCGGCCCAGGACCAGGACTCCTTCAGGTCGGGCGGCGATGCCGTTCCTTCCGCGTAGCTGTTGGCCTCGGCGCCCGGGCCGAGCCACCCCCGGCCGCCGACGGCGACCGCGTAGGGGGCCTTCACCGGGGCGGGCAGCCGGAAGAACCCGCGTGCCGCCTCCCGGATCCGGGCGGGCAGCGCGGGGTCCACCCCGTGGCCGGTCACCAGCAGGAAGCCCGCCACCCTCAGCGCTTCGTCGACGCGGGCCGCCGTACGCGCGCGGGCGTCGGGTCCGCCGGACCGCCACGGCCCGAGATCGATCACGGGAACCTGGGATTGCACCACGGGAGACCTGCCTTCCGAGCCTGTTCCGAGCCTGCGGGGGCGTCCGGATCAGAGGCTATCGCCCGGGCTCCGCCTCCGCCGCGAGGACGCCGGAGCATCACGCTTACCGGTGGTGACGGCCGACACCGGCGACGGTGACCGCGTAGAGCATCCGGAAAAGGACCAGAATGGGACCATAAGGCCGGGAGCTCATGAGGGACGGAGCACGTCGTGGAGATTTCGACCAAGGAGGTCTTCGGAGCTCCGTGCTGGGTGAGCCTGATGGCCCGCGACCTGGAGACGGCGCAGCGTTTCTACGCCGCGGTCGCGGGCTGGAGGTTCCGGCGCGCCCGCCTCGGCGACGCCTTCTCCGTCGCCGAGCTGGACGGCGTTCCGGTGGCGGGCATCGGAGCGCTCGCCTCCGACCTGGGAGTCGCCGTGGCGTGGACCCCGTACTTCGCCGTCGACGACGCCGATGCGGCGGTGGACCGGATCCGGGAGCGCACCGGCACCATCGCGGTCGGCCCGGTCTCCTTCGTCTCCGGCGGCCGCGCGGCGCTCGCCGCCGACCCCGACGGCGCCGTCTTCGGCATCTGGCAGGGCTCCGTCTCCGCCCACTGGCGGGTGGGGAAGGGCCGCGCGCCGGCCTGGCTGGAGCTGCGGACCAGGAACGCCTTCGACGCGGCGATCTTCTACGGCGCGGTGCTGGAGTGGGCCACCGGCCGCTCCGGCTGCTGCGAGGTCTCGTACGAGGAGGACCAGGTCGTGCTGCGGCAGGGCGGCGAGCCCGTCGCCCGCCTCAACAGCGGTCCGGTCGAGCTCGCCTCCTACTCCCCGCACACCAGGCCGCGCTGGCACGTGCACTTCCGCGTCCCCGCGCTCGGCCCCGCCATCGAGGCCGCCGAGTCACTGGGCGGGCGCACCGTCTCGGACATCACGTCGAACGCCACGGAGCGGTGGGTGGCGCTGCGTGACCCCGACGGAGCGCTGTTCACCCTGACGACGTCATTGGAGGCGGGCCCGGGCTGACGTCGCCACGGGTCCGCCACGGGTCGGCCACGGGTCACGGTGCCCTCAGGGGAGCTCCGGGACGAAGGGGAGGTAGTCCTCTCCGTTGACGGCGGGGATCACGGTGTAGCTCGCCTCGGGCAGTTCGTTCCACATCCCGGGGAGATTGCCCAGCGGCTCGGAGACCACGAGACGGGTCGCGTCGGAGACCTCGCTGAGGAAGTCCAGCTCGGGGTGGAGGTGGCGGACGGTGTCGGCCTTGCTGCTGTAGAACAGCGATCGCGACAGCCCCTCGCTGGAATAGCGGAACGCCCACAGCCGCTCGCCGTCGCTCACCGCCACCGTCATCTGGAGCGGGTCGGGCACACCGTGCTCCTTGCCGAGCCGCTCGACCAGGCCGGCCATCCGCGCGACCGCGCCCGGCACGTCCTGGTCGAGGCCGTAGGTGACCGCGAGGTAGAACATCACCTCGGAGTCCGTGGAGCCTTCGATGGAGGGGAAGAGGGCCGGGTCCACGGCCATGCACAGGTCCCGCTGCAAACGCTGGAAGTCCATGATCGCCCCGTTGTGCATCCACAGCCACCGTCCGTGCCGGAAGGGGTGGCAGTTGGTCTGCTGGATCGCCGATCCCGTGGAAGCCCGGACGTGCGCGAAGAAGAGCGGCGAGCGCACGTGGGCGGCCAGCTCGCGCAGGTTGCGGTTGTTCCACGCCGGTGCGATGTCCCGGAAGACGGCGGGCGTGCCGTCACCGGTGCCGTCCGCGCTGTACCAGCCGATGCCGAAGCCGTCACCGTTGGTCGACTCCACTCCCATGCGCGCGTGGAGGCTCTGGTTGATGAGCGAGTGTTCCGGACGGTAGAGCACCGCGTCGAGCGTCAGGGGCGAACCCGAGTAGGCGAGCCAGCGACACATGGACACCATCCCCTTTTCAGCCTGGTCCGAGCCTAAGCCAGTGGGCGGGACGGGGCGCGCCTGGTCGTCCGTACGGGTCACGCTCGGTGACCGTTCGAGATGCGGGGGCGGAGCGCTGCTGGTTCGCTGGATCCGCCCGCTCTCCCCCACAGATCCAAGGAGCGATCGATGAGCGTTTCAGGCGAGTCCCGCGGCCGGTCCCAGCAGATGCGCGCCAAGGCACAGGAGCTGAACGAAGCGGCGGACCGTTCGCAGGACGCGGAGGAACGACAGCGCCTGCGCGACAAGGCCCGCCGCCTCATGGAGCAGAGCCAGCAGGAGAGCCGGATGGACGACCGGGGCATGGACCCCATGTAGCCCGTCCCCGGTAACCGGGCACACCGGCCGGTGGCCGCCGCGATCCCCCGTCGCCGCGGACACCGGCCGGCGCGGTCCCGGGCGCCCGCCGGCACGTACCGGGTGACGTGGTGGACCCGGCCGCGGCGCCGGGCGAGGCTGCGGCCGGGGCGGCGACCGCGTCGTGCCCGCGGAAGAGGGCGGCGAACCGGGCGGGGGCGGGGCGTCCACCGGGCTGCCCACCGGGCCGGGCTGGACGACGGGGGTCCGAGCCGGGCCTCGGTCCGGTCCTGGACGGCTCCGCCGTACCGCCGCACCACGGGCATGGGGCGGCCGGGTCCGGGTAGCCGCGTGTCATGACGAGTGGCGAAGAGACACGCGCAGGTGTACGACGCGAAGGCGTACGGACCGCCGCCCGGGGCGGCACGGGCCGAGAGGTCCTCGCCCGGTGCGGGCTGGTGACCCGCGGTGTGCTGTACATGCTCGTCGGCGTGCTCGCCGTCCGGGTGGCGTTCGGTGACGGCGGGCAGGAGGCGGACCGCAAGGGGGCCTTGCAGGAACTCGCGGGGAAGCCCCTCGGCGGGGTCCTCGTGTGGGCCGTCGGCATCGGCCTGGTGTGCATGATGCTGTGGCGGCTGTCCGAGGCGGTGTTCGGCGCGGCCGGCTCCGACGGCGACAAGGCCGGCAAGCGACTGGCGTCGGCGGCGCGGACCGTCTTCTACGGAGCCGCCGCGTTCTCGGTGCTGTCCTTCGCGGCCGGGTCCGGCGGCCAGCCGTCCGGCGACGAGCAGTCGCGCGACATGACGGCCCGGGCGATGGAGCTGCCCGGCGGGCCGTGGTGGGTCGGCGCGGCCGGTGCGGCGATCGCCGTCGGGGGCGTCGTGATCGCCGTGCAGGCGGCCCGGCGCACGTTCCGCGAACACCTGGCGATGGACCGGACGCCCGAGGCGGTCCGCAACGCGGTCGAGTTCCTCGGGGTCACCGGTGGCGTGGCCCGCGGTGCCGTGTTCGCCGCGGCCGGCGCCTTCGTCGTGTACGCCGCGGTCCGCTACGACCCGGCGCAGGCGAAGGGCGTCGACGACACCCTCCGCACTTTCACGCAGACCCCGGCGGGACCCTGGCTCCTCGTGGTGGTCGCCGCCGGGCTCGTGCTGTTCGGGCTGTTCTCCTGGGCGTTGGCCGTCTGGCGCCGGGTCTGAGGGAGCCTGACCGCGATGACGACGCGGTGGTTCAGAGCCGGACCGTCCACTGCGCGGTGGAGCGCAGGGTGCGGGCGATCCCGGGGTCGCGCACCGCGGGGGTGCGGTCCTCCGCGGTGACCGACAGCCGGTGCGTGCGGAAGTCGAACAGCCACAGGTCGGCCACCGCCACCTCGGTCCGGCCCTCGAACCTCTTCAGCTCCCTGCCGTCCAGGTACCACCTGACCACGAGCCGGCGCCCGTCCGCACCTGCCAGCTCCGGCACGGCCGCCTTCGCGGTGTGGCGCACCCGCAGGGTGCGGTCGGTCGGGGTGAGCGGCGTGACGGTCTTGGCGTGCTGGTAGAAGCCGCCGATCATCGCCTCGACACCGGGAAGATTGAAGGGCTTGCCGAGTACCCGCATGATCGAGTTGTCCGTGGGACGGTACAGGCCGGAGACGTAGTAGCCGCCGCCCTCGTACGTGCCGACCGTGCCGCCGTCCGGGGACGGCTCGCCGAGCCAGCGGTACCACTTCGCCCGCTGTCCGGCCATCGGGCCGGCGGCCAGGGTGGAGCTGTTGGACTCGCCGGGCTCGGAACCGGTGTACTTCTCGTAGTCCGGGACGCCCGGGTAGAAGTACTCGTCGGCGAGCTTGCCGAGCGAGTGGCCGGTCTCGTGGATGGCGACCTGGCCGGACTTCGCGTGTCCGGCCGAGGCGGTCGAGATCCCCTCGTAGCCGAGGGTGGTGCTGCGCTCGTTGTAGCCGGCTCCGCCGTACTTGGCGCTGTTGGCCAGCACGATGACCAGGTCGGCGGCCGGCGCCTTGGCCACGTACGCGTCGACCTTGGGCTGGTCGATGCAGAGCAGCCGCTCGATGTCCTCGCACCAGAAGTGCGAACCGAGGGCGGTGTCGCGGACGGTGGCGGCGTCCGGGTCTCCGGAGACCCCGGACTCGCGGGAGACGGCGTCGACGGTCCACACGTTGAAGAGGTTCCGGTAGGTGGTGTACGGCTCGACGGCCGTCACCTCGTCCCACTTCTGCCGGGCGTCGGTGTGGAAGCGTTCCAGTTCGGCGGCCGTGTAGCCGTCGCCGATGACGACGACGTCGAGCCGGTCGGCCGTGGAACCGTTGTCGATCATCTTGGCGACCTCGCCGTCGGCCGCCCGCTCGGCGGCGGAGAGGCCGCCCGCGCTCTTCGCCGGGGCGCCGGCGGCCGGGACACGGGTGTGGCCGGATCCCGCGTCACCTCCGTGCTCCGGCCCCGGTATCTCGACCTCCACCCCGGCCGCCCCCGCCCCGGCCCCCACCCCGGCCTTCACCGGCGCGTCGGCTCCGCGCGCGGGCCCGGCGGCCATCAGCACGGCGGTGGCACAGGCCGCCGCGACGGCTCCGCGCAGAGCGGCACGGACGGCTGGACGGCCGGCCTGATGTCTGGCTTGACGCATGAAGTCATCCCCCTGGAAAGGAAGTTAAGCATCGAGATAAGCCTGTTGAATCGGTTGCTTAAATTAGGTGGCGCGCGGGGCGTGCGCAATGGCCTGTTCCCCCTGAATACTTGGGAGTCCGCACAACCAGGGGGAATCCATGGACGAACCGGCCGCAATCGGCAGCAGGGTTCAGCGCATGCGCGGCGAACTCGGCCTGACGCAGAGACAGTTGGCCGAGCCCAACTACACGCCTGCCTACATCTCCACACTGGAGTCGGGCAGGGTCCGCCCCTCCGAGACCGCGCTGCGCTTCCTCGCCGGGCGCCTGGGCACCACGTACGAAGAGCTGGCCACCGGCCGCCCCGCCCACTTGGCCACCGAAGTACGGCTCGCCCTCGCCGAGGCCCAGCAGACGCTCGCGACCGGCGCCGCCGACGAGGCCGCCGTCCGCTACCGGCGGCTGCTCGACGAAGCGGAAGAACTCGCCCTGGTCCCCGAGCAGGCGGAGGCGCTGCTCGGACTGGGCGACTGCGCCCTGGAATCCGGTGAACTGCCCGACGCGATCCGTCACTTCGAAGCGGCCGAGCGGCTGCTGGCCGATGAGCCGCTGCCCCGACGCGCCCGCCCCATCCGTGGCCGCGCCGTCGCGCACCTGCTCGCCGGAGAACTGCGCTACGCCTGCTACCTGCTGGAATCCACCATCGACGAGCTGAACACGAGCGGACTGGCCGACCCCGAGGCGCTGGTCCTGCTCTACGCGGCGGTGATCGGGCCGTACATCGACATGGGCGCCCACGCCCGGGCCGCCCACGCGGCCGAGCTCGCCCTCGCACTGGCCCCGCAGGTCACCGATCCGGCGCTGGTGGCGGGGATGCACCGGCAGGTGGCGCGGACGTTCCTCACCGAGGGGCGCGTGGCCGACGCCGACGCTTCCCTCGCCAAGGCCCAGGTGATCTACGGGCAGCTGCGGCTGCGGACCGATCTGGCGCACTGCCACTGGATGCGCGGTTACGTACAGGCCCAGAACGGCGAACTCGATTCGGCCGAGCGGGAGTTGCGTACGGCCAGGCAGATGCTGTCGGCCCGGCGCGCCGCCCTGTACACGGCGCAGGTGGAGGTGGAGCTGGCCGACGTACTGCGCCGGCTCGGCCGGTACGCGGAGGCCGCGCAGCTGCTGTCGGCGCTACTGGAGCTCGGTGACAGCCACGGCGCCGTGCACGCGGGCGGAGCACACCGGCTCCTCGGCCTGATGGCCGAGGAGCGCGGCGAGCCCGAGTCCGCCGAGGAGCACTACGTGCAGGCGCTGGCGCTGCTGGAGCGCAGCGGGGCCACGGGCGACCTGGCCGATCTGTGCCGGATGCTGGGCGACCTGCTGCGCCGGACCGGACGGACGGAAGCCGCCTTGGACGCCTACCGCACGGGCCTGGGCCACCGGGCGGCGCCGGGCACCACGACCCTGGGCCCGGCGCCCGTCGCGCCCGCGTTCCGGGCGGAGCGGGTCAGTGGTTCCCGGTGGGCTGGAGATCGCGCGGAATGAGCGCCCAGGTCGTCACCGCGGCGGCGACCGCGAGACCGCCGGCCATGAGGAACGCCGGGGTGATCGCGTGGGTGTAGGCCTGCGAGGCGGTGTCGAGCAGTGCCCGGCCGACGGCGCCTCCCAGCCGCTCGGCGGTGTGGGCGGCCTCGCCCACGGAGTCCCGGACGGCGGCGCTGCTCGGGCCGTCCAGGTCGAGGGCGGGCAGGTTGTCCCGGTAGAGCGCGGCGGCGGTCGAGCCGAGGACGGCGACACCCATGGCCGAGCCCAGTTCGTAGCAGGTCTCCTCGATGGCGGCGGCGCTGGAGACCTCGTCCGCGGGCGCCGCGGCGATCAGCGTGACCGAGGCGACCGTGGTCGCCGTGCCGGCGCCGAGGCCCATGACGGTCAGGGCTGCGGCGAAGGCGGGGTAGCCGAGTTCGGTGAACTGCTGGAGGGTCCAGGGCACGGCCATGCCCGCGGCCAGGACGACCAGCCCCGCGCCCAGCACGTGCCGGATCGCGAACCGCTGCATCAGGGCGGGGGCCGCCATCGAGGCGCAGATCAGGGCGAGCGGCGCGGGCAGCAGCCGCAGGCCGGCCTCCAGCGGCGGGTAGCCCTGGCCGTACTGGAACCACTGGGTGACCAGGAACAGGATCGCGCCCATGCCCACCATGGGCAGGAAGATCGCGGTGGCCGCGACGCTGAAGGCGGGCTTGGCGAAGAGCCGTACCTGGAGCAGCGGGTTGTCCACGCGCAGCTGGCGGCGCACGAAGACGGTCAGCGCCACCGCGGCGAGCAGGAGCAGCGCCCAGGGCAGCGGGTCGCCGACGCCGCTCTTGCCGAGCTGCTTGATGCCTCCGGCGAGGGCGAGCATGCGCGATGGACTGGCCGACGCCCCACCAGTCCCACGCGCCGGTGCTGCGCCAGGCGCGTGATTCGGGGAGGTAGCGCAGCCCGGTCGCCGTGATCACGGCAGCGACGGGGAGGTTGAGGAGGAAGGCGGAGTGCCAGCCGTAGTCCTGGACCAGCAGCCCGCCGACGACCGGACCGAAGGCCATGCCGCCGCCGAAGACGGCCGCCCAGACGGCGAGCGCGAAGGCGCGCTCCCTGGCGTCGGTGAAGACGCCGCGCAGGATCGACAGGGTGGCGGGCATGATGGCCGCGCCGCCGACGCCGAGGAGGGCGCGGGCCGCGATGACGTGCCAGGCCTCGGTGGACAGGACGGCCATGAGCGAGGCGAGCGAGAAGATGCCGAAGCCCGCCATGAGCAGCCGCTTGCGGCCCCAGCGGTCCCCGAGCGCGCCGGCGGTGACCAGCAGGCCGGACAGGGCGAGGGCGTAGACGTCGATGATCCACAGCTGCTGCACGGCGGACGGCTGGAGGTCGCCGAATAGCGAGGGAAGGCCACGTTGAGGATCGTGGTGTCCATGGAGATGAGCAGGAGGCTGCCGGAGAGGATCGCCAGGACGATCCACCGGCTGGGGTCCTGCGCGGGGGTGTGCATGAGAGTCCGATCAGGGGTGCGCGGAGGGCGGGGGCGCGGTGTGCGCCCCGCTCAGGAAGGACGTCAGGACCAGGTGCCCGATCTGCCGGGGGGCGAGGTGCCCGTCGCGGACGCCCTCGGCGGCAGCGTCGAGCAGACCCCAGAGCGAGTACCAGATCCAGTACGGCGGCAGGTCTCCGCGCAGCCTCCCGAGCCGCTGGCCCAGCGCGAGGAAGGCCAGCGCCCGCCGGTCCTGCCGGTGGACGCCCGCCCGGAACTCGGGGTCGGCGAGCACGGTGGCGTCCCGCGACGTGAAGCCGTACAGGTGCGCCGCGGGCATCAGGGCGAGGACCAAATCCTCCAGCGCCGCGTCGAAGGCGGCGCCGTCGGCCGCCTCCGGCAGGTCGGCCGGGGTCAGACACTCGTCGACCACCTGGATCGCCCGCACCGCGACGGCCTTCAACAGCGCCTCGCGGGTCGCGTAACGGCGGCTGAGCGTGGCACGGCTCGTCCCGATCCCGGCCGCGATCTGCATGGGGCCCACCGCCCCGGGTAGGAGCCCCAGGGGCACATCGATCGGGAGAGCGCATGCGCGACGACGGCCACGACGCCGAACGGGGCGACGGCAGGAACGAAACCGAACAGGAACGCGCTGACCGGCAGTGGCAGGAGCTGGTGCAGGAGATCCGGGTCGCCCAGACAGGCGTGCAGATCCTCTTCGGCTTCCTCCTGACGGTGGTGTTCACCCCGCATTTCCAGGGCCTGGCCCAGACGGAGAAGACGGTCTACATCGTCACCGTCGTCCTCGGGTCCCTGGCGACCGGCGCACTCATCGGTCCGGTCGCCTTCCACCGCATCGTGTCGGGCCGCCGCATCAAGCCCCAGGCCGTCGTCTGGGCCTCACGGCTCACCTTCGCGGGCCTCGTCCTGCTGCTGGCCACCCTCACCACCGCGCTCTTCCTGGTCCTGCGGGTGGCCACGGACAGCACCGTCGTCCCGTGGCTGGTGGCCGGCGTGCTGGCCTGGTACCTGCTGTGCTGGTTCGTCCTGCCGCTGTGGGCACGCAGCCGCTACACGAGCACGGGCTGACGCCCGGCACGCCCCGCCCGCCCTGCCCGCTCCGCCCGGCCCCGGGCGGAGCCAGTGCTGCGACCGGCGAGGTTCACCGGGGCAATACACCTGGGCCGTCTCTTCCGGATCTGCCTGACCCGCGACGCTCCCCCGGCTATCGCTGGGAGGCGCCCCCAGGCACCGCGCCTCGCGGCGTCGCGGCGTGTCCGAAAGAGACGACCTGGCCAGTCGGGCTGGCTAGTCGGGCCCGGTCCAGTCGAAGGTGATGTGCTTGCTGGACCGGCCTTCGCGGCTCCAGAGGAAGCCGTGGGCGTCGGCGCGGTCCATCGTCGAGCGGCCCCAGGTCGCGACCTGGCCCGGTCCGGTCTCCGCACCCGGCAGGTTGGTCGACTGGACGCGCGCACCCTCCGGGGTCGTGGGTCCCGTGAGCGCGACCGCGCTCGCCTCGACCCGGCCCGGTACCACGGCCCGCCAGCTCGCGAGGTCGCCGGCGACCTCGACCTCGATGGGGGCGAACTCCATGCCGCGCATTTCGGCGCCCATCATGCTCACCATCTGGGCCGGCCAACTGCCCGCCTGCCCACCGAAGATCATCTGAAGCGCCTCGCGCTGGGGGTCGTCGGCGCGCTCGTCGACGAAGACCGCGGCGTACGTGTCCGTGTGCTCGGCCCAGATGTTGCCGACGAACGAGGCCACCATCAGCACGTTCAGGCCGTCCAGCCGTACGTCACCGTAACGGCCCTCGCGGATGTGCCAGGCCAGGATGCCGTCGCAATCGCCGTGGGTGGGCAGCTGTGCGAACGAGCAGGGGCAGGGCACGTTGCACTTGCAGGTGTCGAACCAGTCGCCCGCCGCGTGCCACCGGGGAACGGTCGCCGTCGTCTCGGACATCTCCCTGCCTCCTCGTGACCGTGCCGGGACGTCGGTCTCGGGAGGACGGCAGAGCCCCCGGGAACCATCGCCGGCCCACGCCCGGGTCGTACGGGTATGCACCCCGATTGTCCCACCGCAGGGGTCACCCGGAGGAGGTGTTTTCCACGTACACGCGTTCCCGCGCGCACGCGCAGGTCCGCCGTGATGTGCTGGAGATGTGCGCCTCGACCGGAAGGCCCTGTCACCCCCTCTGCGTCCGGCGAATCTGCTGTCGGCGCGGCAGCTCGCGTTCGCCTGGTCCGTGATGGCGTCGATCGCCCTCCTCGCCTGGGTGCTGGTGGTCGACCAGGCCCGTGACATGGGGGTCGAGCCGGGAACCATGGGCATGGGGGTCCCGCTGTTCCTGCTGCTGTGGCTGGTCATGATGATCGCCATGATGTTCCCGTCGGTGGCCCCGGTGGCCGTCACCTGGGCGCGGGCCATCGGGCGCCAGTCGCCCACGGGAGTCGTGCGGGTGGCTCGCACCGCCCAGTTCGTCGGCGGGTACCTGCTGGCCTGGACGGCCTTCGGCCTGATCGCCTACGGGCTCCTCGCCGGGACCGGGGCCCTGGTGGACGAGCACCCGGGCGCCGGGCGCTGGATCGGCGCCGGGGCCTTCCTGGTCGCCGGGCTGTACCAGTTCGGCCCGTGGAAGGACCTCTGCCTGCGGCACTGCCGGAGCCCGATGGGCCAGCTCGTGCGCTACGCGGGCTTCCGGCCCCGGGCCCGCGATCTGCGGGTCGGGGCGCACCACGGGGCGTACTGCGTGGGCTGCTGCTGGGGGCTGATGGTCGTGCTCGTCCCGCTGGGCGTCATGAACGTCCTGGCGATGGCCGCGGTGGCCGTGGTGATCTTCGTGGAGAAGCTCTGGCGGCTGGGCCCCGTCTTCTCGCAGGTCGTCGGGGCCGCCTTCCTCGTACTCGCGGTACTGAGCCTCTTCCAGCCCTGGCTGCTGCCGGGCCTGATCCCGCCGCAGTCGCCCATGACGGAGATGCTCGGTCCCTAGACCGTCTCAGAACCGCCGCCGCGGTCGAGGAACAGGTCCTGTGGCTGCGCCGCGAACAGTATCGCGCCGCCTTCCTGCGGCGGGCGACCGGCTGGTTCGCGTCCGTGGGCATCACCGTCGAACGCGTGCCGTGTCACCAACCTGCCCGGACAACACTCCCAGTGCTGGCCGGGGAAGGTGTGCCGGGTCGCGGCGTTCCCCCGGCTACCGCCGGGAGGGTCCCCCAGCTGCGGCGCACCGCAAGGCGGAGGACCGCGCCCGCACGGGACGTACCGGCGCGGTCCGACAACGCGGCGAGTGCCGTGCCGGAGGCCGCGCCCCGGTGGACCTTGCCGGTACGGCACTAAGCCCTGTCGCCGGTCGCGCGGGCCCGGGCGCCCGAGCGGGTCCGCCCGGCGGTCTGGGCCCGCTGCGGGTGGCGGCGTACGTACTCGCGCTCCAGCTCGTTCATCCGCTGCGTATGGGTGACCAGGGCGTCGTCCGACCCGTGCAGCAGGGTCTCGTGGCGCGTGCGGTGGATGGCCTCCAGCTCCTTGAGCAGTCGGCCTTCCTCCAGATTCCGCGCCGACGGACCGCCGTCGTGCTCCGTCATGGCACGCACACCTCCTCCGCGCTCGGGTCGGCCCTCGCAGAAGCGGCCCTCCGCCTCCATCATCTCCCGCGGCACGCCCCGCGGCCCGGCCGACGGGTTTCCGGTATTCCCCGCTCCTGCCCGGGGCGGCTCAGCAGATGCGCGGCAGTTGCTCCCCGATCGGCAGGTCGACCACCCGGGTGCCGCCGAGGCCCGTACGGGCCACGACGAGGCCGGGGTGGGCGCTGACCGCCTCGCCGATCACCGCCGCGTGGCGGCCCAGCGGGTGGGCGCGCATGGCGTCGAGCACCGCGTCCGCGTGCTCGCGCGGAACGAAGGCCACCAGCTTGCCCTCGTTGGCCACGTAGAGCGGGTCGAGGCCGAGGATCGCGCAGGCGTTGCCCACGGCGGCGGGGACCGGGACTCGGCCCTCGTGGATGACGACGCCGGTGCCGGAGGCGGCCGCGATCTCGTTGAGGGAGGCGGCCAGACCACCGCGGGTGGGGTCGCGCAGGACGTGCAGGTCCGGGGTGACGGCGAGCATCGACCGTACGAGACCGCCCAGGGCCGCGCAGTCGCTCTCGACGTCCACGCCGAACTCCAGGCCCTCCCGCACGCTCATGATCGCCACCCCGTGGAGGCCGATCTCGCCGCTGACGATCACCACGTCGCCGGGGACGACGCGCTGGGGCCGCAGGTCCACGCCGTCGGGGATCAGCCCGATGCCCGCCGTGTTGATGTAGACGCCGTCGCCGTGGCCCGACTCGACGACCTTGGTGTCGCCGGTCGCCACCTCCACCCCGGCCGCACGCGCGGCGGCTCCCAGGGCTTCGGCCACCCGCGCCACGACGGAGACCTCGACGCCCTCTTCGAGGATGAACCCGCAGGACAGGTAGGCGGCTTGGGCTCCGCTCATGGCCAGGTCGTTGACCGTGCCGTTGACCGCCAGATCGCCGATGCTGCCGCCGGGGAAGAACAGCGGCCGCACGACGTAGGAGTCGGTGGAGAAGGCCAGCCGGACTCCGCCGAGCGAGAGGGCGGCGGAGTCCCCGAGCTGGGCCAGTACCTCACCCCCGAACGCGGGGGCGAAGAGGTGCTCGACGAGTTCGGCCGAGAGCGCGCCGCCGCCGCCGTGGCCCATCACCACGCGGGGCCGGTCGCGCAGGGGGGCCGGGCAGGTCCAGCCGGTGATGTCGAGAGGGGCCCCGGGCCGGGTGGTCCCGGGCCGGACGATCTCGGGCCGGGTGCTGTCGGGCCGGACGGTGGCGGGCAGTGCGGTCTCGGGCAGTGCTGTCTCAGGCAGTGCTGTGTCAGGCAACGGGGCTCGCCTCCGGCGATACGGCGGTCGTGGCGGGAGCGAGCTCCAGCCGGCGGTACAGGTAGTACGCGGCGCATGCGCCCTCGCTGGAGACCATCGTGGCGCCGAGCGGGCTGCGCGGGGTGCACAGCGTGCCGAAGGCCTCGCACTCGTGCGGTTTGATCAGCCCCTGGAGCACTTCGCCGCTGCGGCACTCCGCCGGCTCCCGGGTGTTGATCCCGGTCACCGAGAAGCGGTGCTCGGCGTCGTACTCCCGGTAGCGCGGCGACAGCCGCCAGCCGCTGTCCGGGATGACGCCGATGCCGCGCCAGGCCCGGTCGGTGACCTCGAAGACGTCCTGCAGCATGGCCAGGGCCGCCGGGTTCCCCTCCGGGCGCACGGCGCGGGCGTAGGCGTTGTCGACGGTGTGCTCGCCGCGTTCCAGCTGCCGTACGACCCGGCGGACGCCTTCGAGGATGTCCAGCGGCTCGAAGCCGGTCACGACGATCGGGACGCGGTGTCGGGCCGCCAGCTCGGGGTACTCGCCCACGCCCATCACACTGCACACGTGGCCGGCCGCGAGGAAGCCCTGGACCCGGCAGCTGGGCGAGCGCATGATCGCCTCGATGGCCGGGGGGACGCGGACGTGCGAGACCAGCAGGCTGAAGTTGCGGATGCCCAGCTTCTTCGCCTGGTACACCGTCATCGCGTTGGGCGGCGCGGTGGTCTCGAAGCCGATGCCGAAGAACACCACCTCGCGCCCCGGGTTGTCCTGCGCGATCCGCAGCGCGTCGAGCGGGGAGTAGACGACCCGTACGTCACCTCCCTCGCTGCGCACCTGGAAGAGGTCGCGGCCGGTGCCGGGGACGCGCAGCATGTCGCCGAAGGAACAGAAGATCACGTCCGGACGGGAGGCGATCTCCAGGGCCTTGTCGATGACTTCCAGCGGGGTGACGCACACCGGGCAGCCAGGGCCGTGGATCAGCTCCACCTGCTCCGGGAGCAGCTGGTCGATGCCGTGCCGGATGATGGTGTGCGTCTGACCGCCGCAGACCTCCATCAGGGCCCAGGGGCGGGTCACGGTGGCGTGGATGTCGTCGAGCAGCCGGCGGGCGAGCTCGGGGTCCTGGAACTCGTCGATGTACTTCACTTGCGGACCTCCTCCTGCCGGACCTCTCCGTGCGGTGCCGCTCCGGCCGGAACCGCGAGGCCGTCCGGGCCCTCCGGTCCGTCCGGGCCTTCCGGGCCGTCCGGGTCGTCGGCGAAGGGCCAGGGGGCGCCACCGGCCGCCGCGGCCGCCTCCCAGGGGTCGCCGAACTCCTCCTGCAGCATGCCGAGTTGGGCGAAGAGTTCGAGGGTCTGCTTGGCCGACTCCTCGTCGAGGCGCTGAAGGGCGAATCCCACGTGGACGATGGCGTACTCACCGACCTGGAGGTCCGGCAGGTACTCCAGGCAGACCTCCTTCTGCACGCCGCCGAAGTCGACGGTCGCCATGCGGGTGCCGTCCCTCTCCCCGATGTCAAGCACTCGGCCGGGTACTGCCAGGCACATGGGCTTCTCCTTCTCTAGGGGTGGTGTTCCGTGGGGTGGACCGCTGCCGCCACCACGAGCTGGCCGAGGGACAGTCCGCCGTCGTTCGGCGGGACGCGGGTGTGGCGCAGGACGGTGAAGCCCTGCTCGCGCAGGGTGCGGGCGCTCGCCGACGAGAGCAGGGTGTTGGCGAAGACGCCGCCGCTGAGGGCGACGGTGTCCAGGCCGTGCCGCTCGCGGGCCAGCCCGCAGAGCTCACCGACGAGGGCGGCCACGGAGGCGTGGAAGCGGTGGGCGATCACCGCCGTGGGCACGCCCGCCCGTACGTCGGCCACGACGGCGGCGAGGACGGGCGCCGGGTCGGCGGTGACGGGGGCGACGGTGACGGGGGCGACGGTGACGGGGGCGACGGTCGCGCCGTGGTCGCCGTCCCCGGGCAGGCGCAGGCCGAAGGCGTACGCGGGTCCGGCGTCCGCACCGGAGGCGGCGAGCGCCGCGGACTCCAGCTCGATCGCGGCCTGCGCCTCGTAACCGGAGCGGTGGCACACTCCCGCCAGGGAGGAGACGGCATCGAAGAGCCGGCCCATGCTGGAGGTGGGCGCGCAGTTCAGGTTGCGCTCCAA
Organism: Streptomyces sp. NPDC056224; assembly: GCF_042267665.1. Lineage (NCBI taxonomy): Bacteria > Bacillati > Actinomycetota > Actinomycetes > Kitasatosporales > Streptomycetaceae > Streptomyces > Streptomyces sp. NPDC056224. Next base: position 169,815 of record NZ_JBHJTK010000004.1, on the reverse strand, counting down.
CTGGGCTCGTAGGACGCGTAGTTCGTCGGGCGGACAGGCGGCGACACAGGGCAGGTCCGGCGCCCAGTCGATGCCCGCGGCGCGCAGATGGGACAGGGCCATGCGGTACGGGCGGTGCACGGCGGCGTCCGCCCCCGGCAGGGGGACGTAGCCGAGGTGGGCGAAGCGCGTGTACCCGGCGTAGTCGGCCAGGAGGAACTCGCCGCCCCAGACCGCGCCGTCGTCGCCGTACCCGGTGCCGTCGAAGGCGACGCCGATGACCTTCCGGTCGCCGCCCCGGCCGTGTTCGGCCATCGCGGACACTACGTGCGCGTGGTGGTGCTGCACGCGGACGAGGGGCCGGCCGGCGGCGGCGCGTCGGGCCCACTGTCCGGAGCGGTAGCCGGGGTGCCGGTCGGCGGCGAGCAGGGCCGGCGTGACGCCGGTGATGGACTCCAGTTGCCGCTCGGCCCGTTCGAAGGCGTGCTGCGTGGCGAGGTCGTCCATGTCGCCGATGTGCGCGGACAGCCAGGCCCGGCGGCCCTCGCCGAGGCAGAAGGTGTTCTTCAGGTCTCCCCCGACGGCGAGGGTCGCCGGGACCGGCAGCGGGAGCGGCACGGGCAGCGGGGCGTGGCCTCGGGAGCGCCGTACGGTCAGTGGCTCCCCGTCGCAGACGCGCACGACCGAGTCGTCGCACGGCACGTGGATCGGTCGGTCGTGCATGAGCCAGGCGTCGGCCAGGTGGGCGAGGCGGTCCAGGGCCTCGTCGTCGTCGGTGACGATGGGCTCGCCGGAGAGGTTCCCGCTGGTCATGACAAGCAGGCGGGGGCCCGGCGGGTCGCCGGGCAGTCCGAGCAGCAGGTGGTGCACGGGCGTGTACGGGAGCATCACGCCGAGGTCGGGGCAGCGCGGGGCCACCGCGTCCGCCAGCGCGTCCAGGGCGCACGGCGCGCCGCCGGCCCGGCGGCGCAGCAGCACGATCGGCCGGACCGCGCCGGTGAGCAGGGCCCGTTCCTCCGGGCCGACGTGGACGAGGGGCTCGATGTCGGCGGGCTCCCGGGCCATGAGCGCGAACGGCTTGTCCCCGCGGTCCTTGCGGCGGCGCAGCTCCGCCACGGCGCGGGCGTGGGTGGCGTCGCAGGCGAGGTGGTAGCCGCCGAGTCCCTTCACCGCGAGGATCGCCCCGTCGGCCAGCAGCCGTCGGGCCCCGGCGACCGGGTCGGTACCGGTCACCTCGCGGGGCGGGTGTCCGGCGAGGAGGCGCAGCCGGGGCCCGCAGGCCGGGCAGGCGACCGGCTGGGCGTGGAAGCGGCGGTCGGCGGGGTCGGTGTACTCGCGGGCGCAGTCGGCGCACATCGGAAAGCCGGCCATGGTGGTGTGGGAGCGGTCGTAGGGCAGCCCGGTGACGATCGTGAAGCGCGGCCCGCAGTGCGTGCAGGTGATGAAGGGGTGACGGTGGCGGCGGTCGGCCGGATCGGCGAGCTCGGCGAGGCAGTCCGCGCAGGTGGCCACGTCCGGGGAGACCAGCGTGCGGGCGGGGCCGCCGGTCCGGGAGGCGACGATGGTGAACCCGGCGCCGCCGGCCACGGGCACCTCGCAGTGCTCGACGGCGTCCACCACGGCCAGCGGCGGCGCGTCCGCCGCGAGCCGTTCGCAGAACTCCGAGACCGCCGCCGCCGCGCCCTCGACCTCCGCGACGACGCCGTCGGGGGTGTTGGTGACGTGCCCGGCGAGGCCGAGCCCGGTGGCGCGGGTGTACACGTACGGACGGAAGCCGACGCCCTGGACCACGCCCCGGATGATGATCCGGCGGCGCTGGACGGCCTCCATCAGCGGGTCTGCACCACGGACTGCGGGGTCCCGTGCTGCTGCCCGGACCCGGACCCGTCGCCGTGATCGTGATCCTGTCCGTGATCGTGATCGTGATCGTGCCTGTGTCCGTGCCCGTGTGCGTGCGGATCGCGCGCCATGACCGGCGTGTGCGCCCCGGCGCCGGCGCCGACCGCCAGCGCCCGGTCGAGCAGCACGCCCACGCCCTCCCCCGCGCGGGCGGACGTCAGCGCCACCTCCACACCGGGGTTGACCCGCTGGACGTTCGCGCGGAAGGCCGCCTCGTCGAACCCGACCGCCTCCGCGATGTCGGTCTTGGTCACCACCACGAGCTGGGCCAGTCCGAAGGCGGTCGGATACTTCAACGGCTTGTCCTCGCCCTCGGTGACCGAGGCGAGGACCACGCGCAGGGACTCGCCCAGGTCGTAGGAGGCCGGGCAGACGAGATTGCCGACGTTCTCCACGAACAGGATCCGGGTGTCCTCGGGCAGCCACCCGTCCAGGTGCCGGCCGAGCATCCCCGCCTCCAGGTGGCACAGCCCGTCGGTCAGTACCTGCTTGACCGGTACGCCGGAGCGGGCCAGCCGTACCGCGTCGTTCTCGGTGGCGAGGTCGGCGGTCAGCGCGGCCACCGGCACCCCCCGCTCCCGGGCGAGCAGCAGTTCGCGCTCCAGCAGCGCGGTCTTCCCGCTGCCCGGGCTGGAGAGCATGTTGACGACCGCGGTTCCGCGTGCGGTGAGTTCGGCGCGCAGGGTGCCGGCCGCCTCGTCGTTCTTGGCGAGCACCGCCTGCCGTAGATCGACCACTCGGCACATGGTTCAGGCCTCCTCGGAGATCGGTTCGCGGGTACGGGCACAGGCGGGGCCGTCCTCCCAGTCCACGCTGACGATCTGCAGCTCACGGCCGGAGAGCAGCTCCACGTCCGCGGCCCGCGCGCAGCCGGGGCAGCACAGGTCGGGGGGCATGCCGGTCGGCCACTCGCGTGCGCACGCGCCGCAGCGGGCGCGGGCCCCGACCGTCTCGGTGACGAGTCCGGCGCCTTCGAGTACCGTTCCGGCACAGGCCAGTTCGAAACAGAAGGCCAGCGCGTCGGGGACCACTCCCGCCAACTCCCCGACCTGGAGCCGGACCGTGGTGACGACGCTCGCGCCGCCGGCCCTGGCCGCCTCTTCCACCTGGCCGACGACGGCCGTGGCGATCGACATCTCGTGCATAGGACTCCGTCCTGCCGGGGCTCATTACACCGGCAGGACGGGGACGGTGCGGTCGGGCACGCCGACGCGCGCCACGCCCCGTACGCCATTCGGGCGCCGGGGCGGGCGGGACCTCACATCCGGACCATGCGCAGGTAGCGCCTGATGTCGGGGAGGACCTGCGTCAGTACGACGACCAGGACGACGGCGGTCGCGCCGCCGATGAGGGCCTTGTTCACGGGGTACTCCTCAGTTCTCGGGGAGGCATGGCGGCTTCGGATCCGGTCGGGGATCCGGTCGAAGCGGCAGTCTGACTGGCGGTCTCGGTCCCGGTCCCGGTACCGGCCCCGGTCCGGAGCAGGTCCAAAACCATGTGGACGGCCCGCGGCACCGCCGCGGCCACTGGTTCGCTCAGGCAGATGCCCTCCTCGATCGAGGCGGGCTCGCAGCCGACGACCAGGGTCCGCCGGGGCGGGGTGCTTCCGGTACCGGCGCACAGGGTGTCCAGCAGCGCGAGGACGGCGTCGGGGGACATGTGGTGGCCGTCGAGGACGGCGCCGCCCGGCGGGGCCGTCCCGTCGGCGTCGGCCTCGATGAGGTAGAGCGTGCCGGGGTCGCCGCCGCGTGCGGTGGCGTCGACGAGGACCAGCGTGTCGTAGCCGTCGAGGAGCTGGTAGGCGAGGTGGACTCCGCGCACGCCGAAGTCCACCACCTCGACCTCGTCCGGGAGCGGCTGCGCGGACAGCCCGCGCACGGCCTCGACGCCGAAGCCGTCGTCGCCGAGGAAGACGTTGCCGATGCCCGCGACCAGCGTTCTGCCCCTCACGCGTCCTCCAGGGGGGTGAGCTCGTCGGGCTGGAAGTAGAGGAACCTGCCCTGCTCGCGGCGGATGTCCGCGCCCGGGTCGTCCTCGACGGTCACGGCGAGGTGCACTCCCCCGTCGACGTCGTGCAGGACCGCCTCGACCCGTGCGGCCATGCCCTGGAGGAACAGGTCCTGGGCGTCGGTGCGGCGCAGGCCCGGGCGGAGCAGGACGCGGCTGCCCACGCCGACCGGGACGCCGTCGATCGCGATCCGGTCGCGGGCCGGGTCGGCGGTGTCGTCCCGGGCCGGGTCCCACCAGGGCGTGTCCGGCCTGAACACCGCCTCCTCCTCGGGGAGTTCAGTGATCAGTTCGGGGCCTTCCGGCGGCGCCGCGCCCGGGTCGGTGATCTCCCGCAGGGCGCGGACCGCCCCGTGCAGCCGCTCCAGCACCTCGGGGGGCATGGAGTCGGCCAGGTCGATCACGGCGGCGGCACGGGCGTCCGTACCGCGCGCCTCGCGCTTCTCCTGCTCGGTCAGGGCGGCCGTGCGCAGGGCGAGGATCTCGTCGATCTCGGTGGCGTCGTACATGGCGCCGGCGCTCTCGGGGGCGATGGCCGGGTGGTCCTCCAGGATGATCGGGGAGGACAGGACCACGTCGCCGCGGCCGGGCTCGCCGGCCAGTACGGGCCAGGTGTGCCGGTTGGCGCAGGAGGCGACGGCCCCCTTGGCCCACTCGGGCGGGTCGGTCATGGACAGGAAGGATCCGGAGTCCAGGCCGAGCAGGAGGTGGGCGGCGACCAGCGAGCGGGGCAGGGCCGCTTCGCGGTCGTCCGAACCGGGTTCCGGTGTCCAGGGGCTGGCGTTCTCCACGACCGCGGTGAGCTTGAACACGCGGTAGGGGACCTGCACTTCGGCGGCCCGCAGCCGCACGACACCGACGATCTCCGCGCTGCGCCGCACCAGGCGGCCCACGGTGCGGCCCTGGGCGTCGAGGACGCTCTCGGTGTCCTCGCGGGCGGGGCGGCGGAACGGCAGGGTGATGCCCTCGCCCGCCAGTTCGGCCGTGGTCGCGGACAGCTCGACGCGCTCCTCGGTGCCCTCGTCCCAGGGGACGAGGACGCGGTCGTCCAGGTGGAGTTCGGCGACCTCCGTGAAGGTGCCGTCGTCCCGCGCCTGCTCGACGGTACGACGCCGGGCGTGCAGGAAGCGCAGCTCCACGGAGAGGCTCGCCTCGCCCCTGGGCTCCATCAGGATCTCGGTCTGCTGATGCGCGTGCTCGTCGTGGGCCTGTCCCCACGCGGGCGGTACCAGGACGCCGAACTGCCAGCGCAGCCGGTTCTTGGCGGCCGAGGCACGGTACGGATAGAGCACGTACCCCTCGAAGAGGACGGCGTCGGCCACCTGCCGGGCGGTGGCGAAGCGGGAGTCCGCCGCGGCCGTCGCGGCCGTCGTGGCCGTCGTGGTCATGTCGCGGTCCTCTCGGTGACGCGGGGCGGTACGGAGCCGAACCGGACCGACGCCGGCGGTGGGGGCGGCTGGGCGGGAGCGGCCGCGTCGAGCAGGGCCCGTACGGTCGACTCCCAGGAGGCGAGGGCGTGCCGCGAGCGGAAGGCGAGCAGTTCGGCCATGGTGTCCCGGGGCAGCCGCAGCCAGCCGCAGCCCGGGAAGTGCTGCTCGATCATGTCGCGCCAGACGGTCACCGGCATTCGGTACGGGGCTTCGCGGTCCCAGGGCACGGGCTCGACGTGGAAGCCTCCGGCGCCGGTGAAGGCGGTCCCGGAGAACAGCATCAGCAGGGGCGCCTCCCCGTCCTCCAGGGCGTCGAAGTACCGGGTCGCCGCGATGTCCATGTCGTAGGTGCAGGGCACGACCAGGTCGGTCTCGGTCTCCCCGGTGAAGCCGGGCACCATGAGGGCGACCTGGGCGAACTGCACGGGCTGCAGGGTGGTGCCCCACCGGGCGCGCTCGCCGAACAGGTCGGCGAGGCCCTCGGCCTCCCCGGGACCGTAGCTCCGGCGGGCCGGTTCGATGCGGATCTGGCAGCGCAGGGCGAGGGCGTGCACCCGGGTGTCCCCGGCCGCGGTGATCCGCAGCCGGAAGACGAGGGTGGGACCGGCCGCGTAGGCGTCGGCGCGCACGCCGGTGCAGGTGAAGGCGAGGTCCGTCATCGGACTCCGTCCGCCGCCACGACCCGGGCCCGCCGCTCCACCTGCGCGAAGAAGGCGTCCAGCGCGGCCCGCGCTTCCGCGCCGCCGTCGAAGCCCTGCCACAGCAGCCGCATCCGCCCCACCAGCTCGTAGCAGATGTCGATCGGCACCAGATGGCAGGTGGTGCGTCCCTCCGAGCGGCGCAGCAGCAGCGCCTCCACGTCGGGTTCGAGCAGCTCGGACAGCCGGCTCGCGCCCAGTACGGATTCCCAGGTCGCGGGGTCGAGTTCGCTCTCGGTGGCTCCGGCCGGGCTCGGGTAGAGGGCGACCAGCCGGTCGAGGGCCGCGTTGCGGAAGAAGAACGCCACGGAGACCGGGATCTGGAGCCGTTCCCAGGCGCCCTCGTCGAGCCGGTGGCCGGGGTCGGCGAGGTAGCGGTCGGGGACGGCGCGGTAGCGCCCGGTGGCCGCGCCCGGCCGGTCGAACAGCAGGGCGCAGGCGGTGCAGGCGCAGACGAGCGCCCGCTGCTCGGTCTCCACCAGGTGGCGGTGGCCGTCCTCGGGCACCGCCGCCGCGCAGAGTTCGCACCGCTCCGGCCGGGGCGGGCGGGGGCCCGCGAACCGGCGCAGGCCGCGCCGGAGGTCCGTCGCGGCTCCGGGCCCCGTCACGGCACCCGGACCGGGGTGTGCGGCCGGACGCCGATCTGGAGCAGGGGCGGCCCCGGGTCGGCGGCGGGCTCCATCTCCACTCCGGTCACCTCCGGGGCGAAGCACACCAGGGTGTCCTCCAGCGTCCGCCGGACGGTGTCCGGTCCGCTGCCGCAGCCGCATCCGGTGGCGGCGGCCCGGGGACGCAGCCGCAGCACGCCGGTGGTCTCCTCGAAGCCGAGCAGTTCCACGGAGTCGTCCGCGGCGTCCAGGGCGCGTGCGATCCGCGTGTGGACGTCCTCGGGGTGCAGACCGTGCAGCGAGAGCAGGCTCGCCACCAGTTCGTCGTCCAGCGCTCCGGAGAGCGGGCCGTCCCCGAGCCGCTCGACGATCCGGGCGAGGCCGGCGCCGTAGAAGTCCATGAGCACGCGCACGAGCTCCTCGGCGGCCTCGCAGGCCGCCCGGTCGCCGGTGGCGGCCAGCCGGTCGAGCACCTCCTCGACCCGCTGCCCGGCCAGCCGGGCGTCTACGGCCGCGCTCATCCGCCCAGTCCGCTCAGACCGGTGGGCACGTGCATCGACTTCACCGTCTTGCCGCCGCCCACGTACATGTGGACTCCGCACGGCAGACAGGGGTCGAAGCTGCGCACGGCGCGCATGATGTCGATCCCCTTGAAGTTCTCCGGGGTGTTCTCCTCGAAGATCGGGGTGTTCTGGACGGCGTCCTCGTACGGTCCGGGCGTGCCGAAGGTGTCGCGGGTGCTGGCGTTCCACGGGGTCGGCGGGTAGGGGTGGTAGTTGGCGATCTTGCCGTCGCGGATCACCATGTGGTGCGAGAGCACGCCCCGTACCGCCTCGGTGAAGCCGACGCCGATGGACTCGTCGGGCACCTCGAACTTCTCCCAGGTCTGGGTGCGTCCGGCGCGGACCTCGGCGAGGCCCTTCTCGGCGCAGTGCAGGGCGATGGCGGCGGCGTACGCCTGGAAGTAGGTGCGGGCGCGGTTGCGCTCCAGGGCGTTGCTCCACTTCGGGATCTGCCACTCGAAGCGCGTCTCGGGCTTGGTCATCGTCTTCGGCAGGTTGATGACCACGCTGTGCCCGGTGGCCTTGACGTAGCCGACGTCGACGAGCCCGGACAGCGCCGTGGACCACAGGCGCGCGATGGGGCCGCCGCCGGTGTCGAGTGCGAGGTGGTCCTTGCCGTCGAACCAGCGGGGTGACATCACCCAGCTGTACTTGTCGTCGAAGTTCCGCTTCTGCGGGGCGGGGATGGTGTGCTGGTTCCACGGGTGGCGGGGGTCCACGGGGTTGCCGAGCGGGTCGTGCGTGACGAACTGCTCCTGGCCCGCCCAGTCGTCGTAGTACGAGCTGCCGAGCAGGATGCGGATACCGAGGTTGATCTCGGTGAGGTCGTTGGTGACCAGCTTGCCGTCGACGACCACGCCGGGGGTGACGAACATCTTCCGTCCCCAGTCGGACATGTTGGCGTAGGTGAAGTCGCAGTACTCGGGGTCGTTGAGCGCGCCCCAGCAGCCGAGCAGCACGCGGCGCCGGCCGACCTCCTCGTACCCGGGCAGGGCCTCGTAGAAGAAGTCGAACAGGTCGTCGTGGAGCGGCACCACCTTCTTCATGAACTCCACGTAGCGCATGAGGCGGCTCATGTAGTCCGTGAAGAGCTGGACGGAGGCGATGGTGCCGACGCCGCCCGGGTAGAGCGTGGAGGGGTGCACGTGGCGGCCCTCCATCAGGCAGAACATCTCGCGGGTGTAGCGGCTGACCTGGAGGGCCTCGCGGTAGAACTCGCCCTCGATGGGGTTGAGGGAGCGCATGATGTCGGCGATGGTGCGGTAGCCGTGGTCGCCGGCGTGCGGGGCCTGGGTGCGCTCGGCGAGCTCCAGGACCCCGGGGTTGGTCTCGCGGACCATCTTCTCGCAGTAGTCGACCCCGACCAGGTTCTCCTGGAAGATGTTGTGGTCGAACATGTACTCCGCCGACTCGCCCAGGTTGATGATCCACTCGGCAAGGTTGGGCGGCTTCACCCCGTAGGCCATGTTCTGCGTGTACACGGAGCAGGTGGCGTGGTTGTCGCCGCAGATCCCGCAGATGCGGCTGGTGATGAAGTGCGCGTCGCGGGGGTCCTTGCCGCGCATGAAGACGCTGTAGCCGCGGAAGACCGACGAGGTGCTGTAGCACTCCGCGACCCGCTTCTGCTTGAAGTCGATCTTCGTGTGGATGCCCAGGCTGCCTACGATCCGGGTGATCGGATCCCAGGCCATCTCCACCAGGCCGCTGCCGTCACCGGCCGCCTTCGTCTTCGGTGCCATCGTGTCTGCCGTGACCCTTCTTCTGTACGGAGTTCGTGGGCGGTGTGGGGACCTGCGGGTCCGTCACCAGGGCGGGCGGTAGCCCGTGGTCAGCTTCTGGCCGCTGCGGCGCCACTTCGGCTCCTGGTCCACCGTGTGCGCGGTGATCGTGCGGAGCCTGCGGATGACGGCCCCGTACGCGCCGCTCGCCTTGCTCGACACCTTGGCGCCGGGGGGCTCGTCCATGAAGGGCATGAACTTGTCGGGGAAGCCGGGCATGGTGCAGGCGATGCAGATGCCGCCGACGTTGGGGCAGCCGCCGATGCCGTTCATCCAGCCGCGCTTGGGGACGTTGCACTTGACGACGGGGCCCCAGCAGCCGAGTTTGACCAGGCACTTGGGCGAGTCGTAGGTCTCGGCGAACTGGCCCTGCTCGTAGTAGCCGGCGCGGTCGCAGCCCTCGTGGACGGTGGCGCCGAACAGCCAGGTCGGGCGCAGCTTGTCGTCGAGCGGGATCATCGGGGCCGAGCCCGCCGCCTGGTAGAGCAGATAGGTGAGGGTCTCGGAGAAGTTGTCCGGCTGGATCGGGCAGCCGGGCACGCAGACGATCGGGATGCCGGCCTTGGAAGTCCAGTTCCAGCCCAGGTAGTCGGGCACGCCCATGGCGCCGGTGGGGTTGCCCTCCATGGCGTGGATGCCGCCGTACGTGGCGCAGGTGCCGATGGCGACGACGGCGAGGGCCTTGGGGGCGAGCCGGTCGATCCACTCGCTGGTGGTGATGGGCTGGCCGGTCTCCGGGTCGTCGCCGAAGCCGCACCAGTAGCCCTCGGGCTTGATCTTCTCATTGGGGATCGAGCCCTCGACGACCAGTACGAACGGGTCGATCTCGCCCCGCTCGCCCTTGAAGAACCACTCGATGAAGGTGTCCGCGCCACCGACCGGGCCGCATTCGAAGTCGATCAGGGGCCAGTGCACCGCGATCTTGGGCAGTCCGGGCAGTACGCCCGTCACGATCTCCTCGATGCTGGGCTGCATCGCCGCGGTCAGGGAGACGGAGTCGCCGTCGCAGCTCAGGCCCGCGTTGATCCAGAGGATGTGGATCGGAGGGTCTTCCACAGGGGCCGACGTCGCTGGATCCATGGGGATGCCTCCTTGGGGAGGGGCTCGGGGCGGTGTGCGGGGCGAGGCACGGTTTTCGGCCTCGTCTTTCTTGCTAACAGCCGGCGGCTCCGCATGCCGCGTCATGTGCGGCCAGTCCAGTGACCGGGCGCTGCCGGGAGGGCAGCGGGTCGCTGTGCCGCCCCGCTGCGGGGTGGCACAGGTGGGGCGGTGTCGCGGCCGCCCGCTCCTTGCGTACGAAGGCGCGGCGCAGGGCGTGGTAGGGGGCGTCCGGGTCGTGGAAGGTCTGCCGCATCAGGGCCAGCTCGGCCTCCCGGTAGGCGGCCAGGGGCTTCTCCGCCTCGTCGCGGTCGCGGCGCGCCTTCTTCCCGGCGATCCGGGAGGCGGTCGCGGGCAGGGCGGCCAGGTGGGCCGCGAGCCGCGCCGTCTCCGCGGCGAAGGCCTGGGGTGCGCACGGGACCGTACGGTCGATCAGCCCGAGCCGGTGCGCGGCCTCGGCGCTCAGCGGCAGGGCCTCGGAGGTGAGGCGGTCCGCGACGCCGGCGCCGACGCGGCGCGGCAGGGTGTAGGTCCAGTATTCGGAGCCGTGCAGCCCCATCAGGCGGTAGTGCGGGTTGAGCACCACGCCGGAGCGGCACCAGACCTCGTCGGCGGCGAGGGCGAGGACGGCGCCCCCGGCGGCGGCGTTGCCGCCGAGCGCGGAGACGACGAGCCGGTCGGTAGTGGTGAGCACGGCCTCGACCAGGTCGTCCATGGCGTTGATGTTGGCCCAGGACTCCTCGGCGGGGTCGGCGGCCGCCTCGATGACGCCCAGGTGGATGCCGTTGGAGAAGAAGTCCCGTCCGCCGCCGAGGACGAGGACGGTGGTGGGGCGGGCGCAGGCGGTCCGGTAGGCGTTCAGCAGCCGCCGGCAGTGGGCGGTGCTCATGGCGCCGCCGGGGAAGGAGAAGGACAGGAAGCCGGTCTGGCCCTCCTCCCGGTAGCCGATGTCGGACCAGGTGCGCCGGCGCGGGTCGGTGTGGAGCGGGGCGGGGTGTTCCCGCAGCGCCGGCAGCCGGTCGGCGAGCGCCACGGTGGCCGGCAGTTTGGGCGCGGCCGGGGCGCCCGGGGCGCGCCGGGCCCGGAGTTCGGGGATCCAGACGGCGCCGTCGGCGGTGGCCCGGCAGATCGCGCCCGCCCGGGTGGCCAGCAGTTCCCCGGGGCGGCCGCGCAGGCGGTCCTCGGCGTGGCCGCCGTGCAGGAACCACTCGGCGCCGAGCAGTTCGTCCCGTACGCCGGGCTGTGAGTCGGCGGCGCGCAGCACGCGCAGGACGCGTTCGGTGGAGTCCGCCTCCCAGTCGATCCGGCGGTGCTCCTGGCGCAGGGCGGGCCGCGGGTGTCCGGTGGCCTGCGGCCGCGGGGTGTAGGTGCCGGAGGCGAAGCGGCCGACGGCGAGGAGCACGGCCTCCAGCGCCGCGTCGGCGATCTCACCGCGGTAGAAGTCGCTCTTGGCGACCGGCGGTACGGGGCATTCGACGTGGGCCCAGACGGCGCCGGCGTCCATCTCGGCCTCGGCCTGCAGGACGGTGACGCCCCATCGGGTCGCCTGCTCGTGGATGGCCCAGTCGAGGGAGGAGGGGCCGCGGTCGCCGACGGGTCCGGGGTGGACGATCAGGCAGGTGTGCGCGGCCCAGACCTCCTCGGGGATGGCGGTCCGCAGCATCGGCGCCAGCACGAGGTCGGGCTGGTGGCGGCGGACGGCGTCGGCGAGCGGCACGTGGGGCAGGGCGAGTTCGACGGCCACGCTGTGGCCGTGGTCCCGCAGTTCGGCGTGGACCCGCTGGGTGAGGCTGTTGAACGCGCTCGCGACGAGCAGGACGTGCACGTGATCTCCCAGCGGCGGCCCGGAGCCGCGGCGCCTGGGCGCCCCGGCTGATCGTGACCGGGCGGGACCTCGAAATCGTCATGACCGGCCGCCTGAGATGGTCGGGTACGCCGACGGGGCGGTGCCGGGCGCCGAGCGGTGGTGTCACTCGAAAGCGGCCCCGGCGGGGGCCACTCGGCCGCAGCGCGGCGCCCCGGCCCCCAGCCCGCCGGAAGGAGCCGGTCCAGGTGGCGGCGCTGGACCACGGCGGCGGACTCCCGGGTCCGCTTGTCCCGCCAGGACGCCGGTGCCGGGCTCCGCCGGCATCGAGACGGCTTCGAGGCGGCATCGAGACGGCTTCGGCACCGCGCACGCCTGCCGGTGGGAGCCCGCACCCAGGGCACGGACCGGAGGGCACGGACCGCAGGACATGGACCGCAGCTCGGCCACACCGACCTGGCCAACTCCCGGATGCAGCCCTCCTCTGGCTCCCGCCGACGGCAAGTAGACATTGTCTACTGCCCTTGGTAGACAGTGTCTATGACACAGGAGAGCCAGGAACTCCCGCTCCGCGAGCGGTTGATCGACGCCGGCGTGGACCTCGTACTGACCGAGGGGGGCTCCGCGCTGGGGCTCCGCGAGATCGCCCGCCGGGCGGGGGTCTCCCACGGGGCGCCGCGCCGGTACTTCCCCACCCACCAGGCACTCCTGTCGGCCATCGCCCGGCGCGGGTTCGCCGACCTCGGCGCCCGGTTCACGGCCGCGAGCGCGGGGGCGGTGTCGCCGCGGGAGCGGGTGCGGGCGCTGGCGGAGGCCTACGTGGGCTACGCGGTGGAGCACCGCGGCATGTTCGAGCTGATGTTCCGGCACGACCTGCTGGACAGCACCGGCCGGGAGTCCGCGGGCGGACCACGGCTGCGGGAGTCCACGCTCCCGCTGTTCGACCTGCTCGTCACCCTGGTCTCCGGGTGCGGGGCGGACGACCCCGAGGTCACCGCGGCGGCGCTGTGGGCCAACCTGCACGGCGTGGCGCAGCTGTGGGCGTGGGGCAGTCTGCCGCTCGTCCTGCCCGCCGGAACCGTGGGGCGGCTCGTCGACGCCGCCCTCGACGCGCACCTCGGTCCGGCCCGGGAGTCCTCGTGAGGCCGCGTCTCGCGCTGGCCGTCAGCGTCTCGGGGGCCGCGATCGTCGCCCTGGACGGCACCGTGCTGACGGTGGCGCAGCCGAGTCTGCGGCGCGGTCTCGGGGCGAGCGTGGCCGAGGTCCAGTGGACCAGCACGGCATATCTGCTGGCCGTGGCGGCCATCCTGGTCGTCGCGGGACGGCTCGGCGACCGGTACGGGCACCAGCGGCTGCTGTTCACCGGGGTGCTCGGATTCGCCGCCGCCTCGGCGGGCATCGCCTTCGCGCCCGGCGTGGGCTGGGTGATCGTGCTGCGCGCCGTGCAGGGGGTGTTCGGGGCACTGCTCCAGCCCGCGACGCTGGCGCTGCTGCGGCTCGCGTACCCGCCGGGCCGGCTGGCCACGCCGATCGCGGTGCGGACCGGCGCGATCGGGCTGGCGGCGGCGGCCGGTCCGCTGCTCGGGGGTGTGCTCGTCGCGCAGTGGGGGTGGCGGGCCGTGTTCGCGGTCAACGTGCCGCTCGCGCTGGCCATCGCCGTACTGACGCTCGCCGTACGGGCGCCGGCGCCGCGGCGCGCGGAGCACGGGCGGCTCGAACTCACCGGCGCGGCCCTGCTGGCAGCGGCTCTCGCCGTGTTCGTGCACGCGCTGGTCGGCGTACCGGCGCACGGCTGGGCCGGTACGCCGACCGTGCTCGGGTTCGGTGGCTCCGCCGCGCTCGGGGCCCTGTTCCTGCGCCGCGAGCGGCGCGCCGCGCTGCCGCTCGTGCCGCCCGCCGTGGCCCGGTCGCGGCCGGTGGCGGCCTCGATGGCGCTGCTGCTGGCCGTCTCCGCCGGCCTGTTCGGCGCGCTGTTCACGGCGACCTTCCGGCTCCAGGACGGACAGGGGCTGGATCCGCTCGCCACCGGACTGAGCGTGCTGCCGCTGACCGCGCTGATGGTCGCCGGGGCGCCGGTGGCGGGCCTGGCGGCGCGCCGGTACGGGCCGCGGGCCACCGCGCTGACCGGTACGGCGCTGGTCGTCCTCGGTATCGCGGAGCTCGACGGCGCGTCCGCCCCGGCGCTCGGGTTCGCGCTGCTCGGGGCCGGATTCACCACCGTGATGGTCACCGCCACCGGGACCGTTGTCGGGGAGGCCCCGGCCGGGTACGCCGGGGTGGTCGGCGGGCTCAAGCAGACGGCCGCGAACATCGGTCCGGCCCTCGGGATCGCCGTCGCCGCGGGCGCGGGCGTCACGGGCGCCTCGCCGAAGGCCCTGGCCGTACTGGCCGCCGCGGGGCTGTTGCCCGCGTCACTGCTCCCGGGCCGCGGCGCGGGCCGTGCAGCTGCGGGCGACCTCGTCCGCGAAGACGCGGGCCAGCGGAGCGAGGGCGGCCCAGCGGCGGACCGCCCAGCCGACCTTGAGGGGCGGCAGGCCGGGGACGGGGACCAGGCGCAGCGGTCCGTCGGTGCCGGGAACCCGCCAGCCGGGCAGCGCGGGCACGACGGCGTGGCCCAGGCCTAGTTCGGCGAGCAGCAGCGCGGTGTCCCAGTCGGCGACGCTGGTGTCCGAGCGCACCCGGATGCCGCATTCCGCGAAGGCGGCGTCGAGGTGCGCGCGGGAGGCGGAGTTCTCCGGCAGCCGGATGTGGCGGATTCCGGCCAGGTCGGCGGGGTCGATCCGGGCGCGGTCGGCGAGGGGGTCGCCGGCGCCGACCGCGAGCACCCAGGGCAGTTCCATGACGGGGCGCTGTTCGATGCCGCGGACCGGGGAGCCGATGGTGATCCAGGCGAGGTCGAGGTCGTCGGCGGCGAGGGCGTCGAAGCAGCTGCGGCTGGAGTTCTCCGTCTGGAACTCCAGGCTCACCTCGGGATGTTGGCGGCGGAAGGTGACGACGGCCTCGGACATGAAGTGCCGCACGGTGGTCGCGCCGGTGGTGACGCGCACCGAGCCGCCCCCTCCCCGTACGAGGTCGTCCAGGCGGCGCAGTGCGCCGTCGAGGCCGGCGATGCCGTCGGCGGCGGCCGCCTGCAGGACGCGGCCGGCTTCGGTGGGCACCACCCCGCGGGCGTGCCGCTCCAGGAGGCTCGCCCCCGTCTGCTTCTCCAGGCGGCGGACGTGCTGGCTGACGGCGGACTGGGTGCGGCCGAGGTCGCGGGCGACTGCGCTGAGGCTCCCGGCGCGGCAGACGGCCACGAACACGCGGAGATCGTCGAGGGTCATGAGATCCAAGGTATCGCTTGGGTGAGGTGCGCAAATCGGAGGATTGACTTGGGTCTTGGGCTGGATCAAGATCGATGCAGGGCCCCGGGCGGCAACCCGTCCCCGCCATCGCCACGGTCCGGACCCCAGGCGACGGCGGGGACGGGTGTCGACCCACCATCACCATCACCATCACCACTGCCACTGCCACCGCCACCGCCACCGCCACCGCCACCGGAGGGACGTGACCGTGCCGGACGAAGCCGTCACATGGCTGCGGGAGCTCGGCGCCGAGCGCGTCGCGCATCCCGGCGGAACCCTCCTCGCCCACCTGGTGCGCGTACGGGAGCTGCTCGCCGCATGGGGAGCGCGGCCCGCGCTCCAGCAGGCCGGCCTGTGCCACGCGTTCTACGGAACGGACGGCTTCGCCACCGCCCTGCTGCCGGTCACGCGCAGGGGCGAACTGACCTCGGTCATCGGCGCCGAGGCCGAGGCCGTCGTGTACTTCTACGCCGCTTTCGACCGGGCGGCGTCCTATCCGGTGATCGGCGACGGGGAGGCCGCCGTACGGGACCGGTTCACCGGCCTCCTCCACTCCCCCGCCCCGCAGTTGCGCCGGGACTTCGCCGAGCTGACGGCCGCCAATGAGCTCGATCTCGCGCGGACCGACCCCGCCTTCCGGGAGGCGTGGCGCTGCGCACTGCTGCCGCTCTTCGCCCGGTTGCGGGGTCTGCTGAGCGAGCCGGCCTGGCGGGAGTGCCAGGCCGTGCTCGGCGGGTGAGCGGGTCAGGGAGTGAAGGTCCAGCGCTGGGCCGGGGTGTTGTCGCAGGCGGCGCGGGTGAGGACGGTGCCGTCGGCGGTGGCGGCACCGGCCGGGGCGAGGCACTTGCCCTCACTGCGCAGGCTGCTCTGGGAGCCCGCCTGCCAGGTCTGGCCGGCGCTGCCGTCGCAGGTCTGGATGCTCACCCGTGAGGCGTTCGCGGCGTCCAGGCAGACGCCTCCGAGACCGGTGAGGCGGCCGTCGGGCTGGAGGGTCCAGCGTTGGTTGGGGCCTCCGTGGCAGGTGTAGAGGGTGGGTTCGGTGCCCGGGGCGGTGGCGCTGTGCGGCAGGTCCACGCAGCTCGCCGAGGCTGCGTTGACGAGCGTGGCGTCGGCCGGGAACGGGGCCGGCCGGCCGGTGAGGGTGATCTCGGCGGCGCTGGTCCAGGGGCCGCGGGCTCCGGCCTCGGTCAGCGCCTTCAGGCGCAGGTACCGGCCGCTCTTCACGGACAGGGCGGTGGTCTTGGCCGCGGCGGTGTCGGCGAAGGTGCCGCTCGCCACGGGTGGGCCCCAGTCGGCGGTGGTGTCGGAGACGTAGACCTCGTACCCGCCGATGCGGCCGTTGACCCCGCCGTCCTGGCGGGGCAGGTAGCCCAGGCCGTCCACCGCGTAGCGCGCACCGAGGTCGATCTGGATCTCGTGCGGGAGCGGGGCGGGCTTCGCGGAGGACCACGCGGTGTGCCACAGGGTGGCCGGGTTCCCGTCGAAGGCGTTGGCCGCGGCCCCGTTCTCGGCGCTGGTCTCCTGGCTGTCCGCCGAGACCAGGGACCAGCCCGACTGGGCGATCGGGGCGGAGGCGGGCAGGGCGCCGGCCGGCGGGATGCTGGTGCCGGTGGCCGAGACGCTGAACGCGCCCGCCTTCGTAACCGTCTTGACCCACAGGACGCCGGAGCGGTCGGAGGCGTCGAAGAACCAGCCGGACGCGGCCGCGTCATAGGCGGACTTGGAGGTCAGGCGCGTCAGCGCGGCCCCGTCGGCGGTGAGGCCGGTGGGCGCGGAGGCCACGTGGAGGGTGAACTCGTAGCCGCGGGAGGCCGGTTTGCCGGTGTAGCTGCCGGTGGAGGCCCCGACGGAGACGGTGACCGTGCCGGAGCCGGCCGTCGGGGCGGTGACGTCCACCTGCTGGCGGGCATGGGCCCCGGACTGGTAGGCGCGGGTGCGGCCGTCGTCCTCGTAGAGGCTGAAGGAGGAGTTGCCGCGCGGGTGGATGTCGTAGGTGAGGGTGGAGACGGGCTTCTCCCCCGTGTAGTTCATCTGCGGCCACATCGGCACGATCGCGCCGCCCTTGACGAAGAGGGGCAGCGTGTCGAGCGGGGCCCGGTAGCCGTTCAGCCAGCCCGGGCCCGCGTACGTACGGCCCGTCCAGTAGTCCGTCCAGCTGCCGGCGGGGAGGTAGATGCCGTCCCGGACGTCGGTGTCGGAGACCACGGGCGCGACCAGGAGGGAGTCTCCGGCCATGAACTGGCCGCTGGTGAGGTTCCCGCGGGCCACCGGATCGTCGGGGTATTCGAGGACCATCGCGCGGGTGCTGGGCACGCCGGTCTCGTTCGCCGTCCTGCTCATCGTGTAGAGGTACGGCATCAGCCGCATCTTGAGCTGGAGGTACTTGCGGTTGATGGACAGGTACGGCTCGGCGAAGCGCCAGGGCTGCTTGTCCTGGTAACCGGCGGCCGGATTGACCGCCCCCCACCCGGACATGGTCATGAAGGCAGGGGTGAAGGCCTTCCACTGGAGGTCGCGGGTGTACGTCTTGGGGCTGCCGCCGAAGATGCCGTCGACGTCGCCGGAGGCGTAGTTGATGCCGGACAGGCCCGCTCCGGCGATGGCGGGGACGTGCCAGCGCATGTCGTCCCAGGTGCCGTAGGTGTCGCCGGTCCACACGACGGCGTTGCGCTGGGTTCCGGCCCAGCCGTCGACGGTCCAGACGTAGCGCCGGGCGTCGGAGTTCTTCTCGATTCCGTCGACGGCCTGCTGCACTCCGTCGAAGGCGTACTTGTAGCCGCTGCCGACCCAGGCCACGTCCGTCTTCACGCCGCGGCTGCCGGCCGTGCCCACCTCGTCGGCGATGGAACCGAGGCCGGTGGAGGTCCACAGTCCGGTCTGGAAGCCCTTGGCCTTCAGCGCGTCCACCGTCGACTTCAGGGGCGCGGTGTAGCCGCAGCCGTAGCCGTCGTTGGGCAGGAACCAGCCCGAGGGCATGTCGGCGGCGCGGGCGTCGGCCGCGTACCCGGCGACGTCGGGTGTGGTCTGGTGGCGCGCGCGGTTGTGGTCGCCCTGGTAGTCGGGGTTGGAGGCGTTGAAGCAGTCGGCGTTGCCCAGCTCGAAGCCCCACATCGGCGCCATGAACGGCTTGCCGCTGACGTCGGTGTACGCGTCGAGCACCGACTTGAGGGAGTCGCCGGTGAAGTACCAGGCGTCGAAGCGCTTCTCGTCGTGCGTCAGGGCGGTGGGGGCGTTGAAGGCGTAGGAACCCGGCGCCCACGTGTTGCGCATGACGCCGTACCCGTTGGTCGACATGTAGAAGGGGGCGGGACTGGCGTTGGCGTTCTCGCGCCACTTGTTGTCGACCGCGACGGGGACGGTCTTGCCGCGCAGCGCCCATTCGCCCAGGCGCAGGCCGGTGCCGTAGAACTGCTCGTCCGCGCCCCGGGCCAGGTACTGGGTGGTCTGGCTGCCGGTCCAGCTGGTGGGCCGGGACTCCTGCCAGACGGGGGTGGTGTCGTCGGCCCGGTAGACGGAGAACTGCAGGGGGGACTTGTTGACCCGGATGGACAGGGCCGCCGTGGTGATCCGGTAGTACGCGCCCGCGTCGGTCCAGTTCGTGGCGACGGAGCCGAAGTCGGTGGTGGGGGCGAGGTCGGTACCGGCGGGGTCGTCGGTGAAGGCACCGTCGGGCGAGAGCCAGAGCCGGAAGATATCGGCGCGGGCGACGACCACCCGGGCCTTGGCTCCGCTGGAAGTCGTGACGGTGAAGGTGTTCCCGGCCTGACCGATGCCGGTGACGTTGCCGGCCGTGGCCGCGGGCGCGGCGGGGGACGCGGCGGCGGGTGAGGCAGCGGCGGGTGAGGCCGCCGGACCCGCGGCGGCCAGGCCGCCGACGGCGAGGGCGGCGGCGAGCAGGGCGGCCGGGGCGCGCCGGCGCCGGGGTGTGCGGGCCGGGCGGCCCTGGCGGACCGGGGTCCTGCGGATGCCTGGCAGTCTCATGGGGCAGCTCCTCGTGCGGTCCGGATCACGGACACACCGCTTTGGCATGCACCTGGCAAGATAGCGTTCCGCCGGAACTTTCTGAAGGAAGATGCTCGAAGTCGTACCCCATCAAGCATCTTTGTGCACATCGCGCCCTCACTTCAGCGCGGCATCCGTCGCAGCGGCCGTTGTCAGACCCCTGCGCGAAGATCGGGACATGACGACGACCACCGCTCCCGCCCTGGCCAACCGCGACGAATACGCCGATGCGATCGGTGCCGCCCTGAGGGCCTCGGCCGCGTACTACGGCTCCGGGGAATCCGCCCTGGACGACGCTTCGTTCGACCTCCTCCTCGGTCTCATAAAGGCGTACGAAGAGCGGTATCCGGAGCAGACCGACCCCGCCTCGCCGACGGGGAAGGTGGCGGGCGGGGCCGTACCGGCCGGAGACGTGGCGCACACCGCCGCGATGCTCTCGCTGGGCAACGTGTTCAGCCCGCAGGACCTGGTCGACTGGGAGGCCTCGGTGCTCCGGCGGCTCGGGTCCCCGGTCACGGGCGGGTACGCGGTCGAACCGAAGCTGGACGGGGCCTCGCTGGCCGCGCGGTACCGCCGGGGCCGGCTGGTCCAGCTCGTCACCCGGGGCAACGGCACCGGCGGCGAGGACGTCTCGCACGCGATCGGCGCGATCGCCGGGCTGCCCCGGGAGCTGGCCACGGACGCCTCCTTCGAGGTACGCGGCGAAGTCCTGCTGACGGCCGAGCAGTTCGAGCGGGCGAACGCGATACGCGCCGAGCACGGGGCGGTCCCCTTCTCCAATCCCCGCAACGGCGCGGCCGGCACGCTGCGGGCCAAAGGGCGCGCGTACACGGTGGAGATGACCTTCTGGGCCTTCGGCGCGGTGGAGCTCGACGGCGGCAGCGCCCTTCCCGGCACCAGCCACTTCGAGGTCATGGCCCATGTCGCCCGGGCCGGCGTCCAGACCGCGGCGGCCACCCCCGCCGGTCTGACGGTGGTGGCCACGCTCGCCGAGGTACAGGAGCAGGTCGACCGCATCGCCGCGCTCCGCCCGGAGCTGCCCTTCGGGATAGACGGGGTGGTGGTCAAGCTGGACGCCCTGGCCGAACAGGCCGCGGCCGGCACCGGATCGCGCCACCCGCACTGGGCGACCGCGTACAAGCTGCCGGCCGTGGAACGGCGCACCCGGCTGGTCGACGTGACCTGGTCGGTGGGGCGTACGGGGGTGCTCGCGCCCACGGCGGTCCTCGAACCGGTGGAGATCGACGGCTCGGTGGTCCGGCACGCCACGCTCCACAACCCCGCCGACATCGAGCGCCGTGGGCTGCGCCTCGGCGACATCGTGACCGTGTACAAGGCGGGGGACGTCATCCCGCGCGTCGAGGCTCCCGTGGTCGAGCTGCGCAACGGGGCGGAGCGGCCGATCGAGCCCCCGGCCGTGTGCCCGGGCTGCGCCGGGGAGATCGACCGGTCCCAGGAGCGGTGGCGCTGCGCGCAGCCCGCCGACTGCGGTCGGATCGCCGCGATCCTGTACGCCGCCGGGCGGGACCAGCTCGACATCGACGGCCTGGGCGAGAGGTACGTACGGGCGCTCGTCGAAGCCGGTCACGTGCGGGACGTGGCCGACCTGTTCGCGCTGGACCGGGCGCGGCTCGCCGAGGCCGCCGGGAGCGAGAAGCGGGCGGCGAAGCTGGTCGAGCAGATCGAGGCGGCGAAGGGCAGGCCGCTGTCCCGGGTGTTCTGCGCGCTCGGCATCGTCGGCACCGGGCGGGGCATGTCCCGGCGGATCGCCCGGCACTTCGGGACGATGGAGGCCGTCCGGGCCGCCGACGCGACCGCGATGACGGAGGTGGAGCTGGTCGGCGACACGAAGGCGGCCGCCATCGTCGCCCAGGTCGCGGAGCTCGGGCCGGTCATCGACAAGCTCGCCGCGGCCGGGGTCAACCTCACGGAGCCGCAGGCCGCGCCTGCCGCCGGCGCCGGGGCCGCGGACGGGGCCGGGGCCGGGCCGCTGGTCGGTCAGACGGTGGTGGTCACCGGGCGGATGGCGGGTGCGCTGGCGGCGTACGACACCCGCGACAAGGTGCGCGAGCTGATCGAGCGGGCGGGCGGGAAGTCCGCGAGCGGCATATCCGGGCGGACGACCCTCCTGGTGGCGGGCGAGAAGGCGGGCGGCAAGGTGGCCAAGGCCGAGGAGGCCGGGATCGAGATCGTCGGCGAGGACGCCTTCGCCGAGCGCATCGCCGCCTTCCTCACGGTGTGACGGCCAGCACCGGCGGGGCCGGTGATGTCCACCGGTGACCGCAGGGGTCGAAGGCCAGCACCACCGGCCGGCCCGGCCGCTCTCTCCACGAGATGCGTGCCGGCGCGCTCGCGCACACCGGACACAGGGGCAGCGGGGCAGGCTCCGCGGAACACCCGCGTGCGGCCGCGAGCGGTGTGGAGTGCGGATCTCGCATGGACGCTCCCTGGTCGTGCAGTTCTCCTGCTCGCACTGTGCCACGCGGCAGCCCTCGTCCGCACGGGCCGAATCGTCCAGTGTTCCGGCTGGTCAGAGGTGCGCTCAGCAGGCGGATTCCGGTCCACTTGCGGGCACATCATGATCAACCGCACCCGTTCGGGCCGCCACCGGGCCCGATGCCGCCCGGCCGGGCGCACCGGCGTGCGCGGGTCCTCGTACGGTCCCGCGCACGCCGGTGCGCATCGGGGTCAGGGCAGCTTGTCGACCTCGGGGTGTTCGGCCAGCCAGGCGCGGACCGCCTGCTGTTCCTTGCCCTTGCCGGTGTCCTGGATCTTCGCCTCCAGGCCGGTCAGCTGCTCCTCGGTGAGCTTGAAGGACCGCAGCCAGCGCGCCACGTCGGGCTCGTCGGCGGCGAAGCCCTTGCGGGCCAGGGTGTGGATGCCGTCGCCCTTGCCCCAGACGCCCTTCGGGTCCTCCAGCTTGGTCAGCTCGTACGAGGAGTACGCCCAGTGCGGGGACCACAGCACGGTCACGACGGGCTCCTTCTTCTCGTAGGCCCGCTCGAGCTCGGCGAGCATGCCGGGGGTGGAGCCGTCGACGACCTGGTACTCGCCTTCGAGTCCGTACTCCTTCAGGACCTTGTCCTTCAGGATGGACATGGCGCCGGCGCTCGGCTCGATGCCGATGATCCGGCCCTTGAACTGCCCGGACCTGCCCTTGAGGTCGGCGAGCGAGCGGACGTCCTTCACGTACGAGGGCACGGACAGCTCCAGCGAGGTGGCGCCGTACCAGGAACCGAGGTCTTCCAGCTTGTTCCCGTACTTCTCCCAGTACTGGGCGTGCGTGACGGGCAGCCAGGCGTCGGTCTGGAAGTCGAGCCGGCCGCCGGCCAGGCCGGTGTAGAGCGCGCCGGCCTCCAGCTGGCGGGCGTCCACCTTGAAGCCGCGCCGCTCCAGGAGCTCCTTCCACAGGAAGGTGGAGGCGATGCCCTCGTCCCAGGGGATGTAGCCGACGGAGACCGTGCGGCCCTTGCCGATGTTCGCGGCGCCGGCCGGTCCGTCCTCGGCGGCGGAGCCGCCGAAGGTGCTGAGCCCGCCCGCGACGAGGGCGAGTACGACGGCTCCGGTGATGGCGTGGGCGGGCCGGGGGCGGTGGTTCCACACCTTGGCCGCGCCGGTGGCGGCGGCCCGTGCCTTGGCGAGGCTGCGCCGGCCGAGCGGGGAGACCTGGCGGCCGAGCGCCCCGGTCATCCGGTCGAGGTACATGGCCAGGATGACGATGGAGACGCCCGCCTCGAAGCCGAGGCCGATGTCGACGTTGCCGATGGCGCTGTAGACGGCTCCGCCGAGTCCGCCGCCGCCCACCATGCCGGCGATGACGACCATGGACAGGCCGAGCATGATGACCTGGTTGACGCCCGCCATGATGGTCGGCAGGGCCAGCGGCAGCTGGACGCGGACCAGGGTGTCGCGCGGGGTGGTGCCGAAGGCGTCGGCCGCCTCGACCAGTTCCGCGTCGACCTGGCGGATGCCGAGCTCGGTCATCCGTACGCCCGGCGGCAGCGAGAAGATGATGGTCGCGATGATGCCGGGCACCACGCCCACCCCGAAGAAGATGATGCCGGGGATGAGGTAGACCATGGCCGGCATGGTCTGCATGAAGTCCAAGGCGGGCCGCAGGACGGCGCTGACCCGGTCGGACCGCGAGGCCCGGATGCCGAGCGGGATCGCGAAGAACAGCGTGACGAGGGTGGCGACCAGGACCAGCGACAGCGTCGACATGGCCTCGGACCACAGCCCGACGGAGTCGACGAGCGCGAAGCCGGCGAAGGCGAGCGCCCCCGCGAGGAGCCCGCGCAGCCACCAGGCGGCGAGCGCGAGGATGCCCGCGAACAGCAGCGGGGCGGGGGCGGAGAGCACGGCGTCGATGCCGTCGTAGAGGCCGGTGACGAGCGCGCTGACGGCCTCGAACAGCCAGGACAGGTGGCGCTGGAGGAAGTCGACACCGCTGTCGACCCAGGCGCCGAGGTGCAGGCGGGGCATCAGGCGGCCACCTCCGCACAGGCCGTCGGGGGCCGCTGTTCGTCACCGAGGAAGGCGACGAGCCGGTCCTGCGGGACGGAGCCGATGACGGCGCCGGCCGCGTCGGTGACGGCGACCGGGTGCGGGACGCGGGCGCTGACCGCGCACAGGTCGGCGAGCACGGTGCCCGCGCTGACGGTGGGGCAGCCGCAGGCGTCCGCCCCGGCGGGAGCCTCGTCCATGACGGCGCCGGCCGTGAGCACGCGCGAGCGGTCCACGTCCTGGACGAAGGAGGCGACGTAGTCGTCGGCCGGGCGGGTGAGGATGTCCTCGGCGGTGCCCTGCTGGACGATCCGGCCGTCGCGCATGACGGCGATGCCGTCCCCCAGGCGCATGGCCTCGTTGAGGTCGTGGGTGATGAAGACGATGGTCTTCTTCAGCCGCCGCTGGAGTTCGAGGAGCTGGTCCTGCATGTCGCGGCGGATCAGCGGGTCGAGGGCGCTGAACGACTCGTCCATCAGCAGCAGGTCGGCGTCGGTGGCCAGGGCGCGGGCCAGACCCACGCGCTGCTGCATGCCGCCGGAGAGCTCGTCGGGCCAGGACTTCTCCCAGCCGCCGAGCCCGCACAGCGCCAGGGCCTCGGCGGCCCGGCGCTCGCGCTCGGCCCGGGGGACGCCCTGGACCTCCAGTCCGTAGCCGGCGTTCTCCAGGACGTCGCGGTGCGGGAACAGCGCGAAGTGCTGGAAGACCATGCTGATCTTGGTGGAGCGTACGCGCCGCAGCTCGCGCGGGCTGAGCGCGGTGAGGTCCTCGCCGTCGAAGAGGATGCGTCCCGAGGTGGGCTCCAGCAGTCCGTTGAGCATGCGCAGCAGCGTGGACTTGCCGGATCCCGACAGACCCATGACGACGAATATCCGGCCCGGCTCCACGCGGAAGGAGGCATCGATCACCGCGGCCGTCGTTCCGCCGGCGCGCAGCTCGTCGCGGGTGGTGCCGGCTTCGAGCGCGCGGACCGCGGCCGCCTGGTCGTCGGGGTGTCTTGCGAACACCTTGTAGACGTGTTCGGCCTGGAGCGTGGACACATGTACCTCACGGGTCGTACGGGTACGGCGCGCGCCGGACGGGCCGGCGCGGGCCGTGGAGCGGGACGGGATCCGCCCGCGTGCGCCGTGCTCTCCGCCACCCTGTGCCGGAGAGCACGGTTCCGCTCCCACCGCGCTCGTGCCCTGCGTTCACCTGAGCAAACGCAAAGGTGATCTACCTCACGTGCTCGACTCCCGCGCCCTCCGGCTCGTCCTCCAGCATGGAGGCGCGCAGGTGCCCGAGGAGCCGGCTCAGCAGCCGGGAGACCTGCATCTGCGAGATGCCGAGGGCCGCGCCTATCTGGGCCTGGGTCAGCTCCTCGCCGAAGCGCATCTGCAGCATCCGGCGCTCGCGGTCGGTGAGCTGTTCCAGCAGCGGCGCCAGGGTCTGGATGTCCTCGACCAGCTCCATGGCCGGCTCCTCCTCGCCCATGACGTCGGCGAGGGTGTGGCCCTCGGTCTGGCCGCCTCCGTACTCGGAGTGCGCGGCCTGCGGGGCGTCCAGGGAGCCGCTGGTGTGACCGTTGGCGGCGAAGAGGCCCTCTATGACCTCCTCCTCGGAGAGTCCGAGGTGACCGGCGAGATCCGCGACGGTGGGCGAGCGGTCGAGCTCGATGGTCAGCGACTCCTTCGCCTTCGCGATCTCGATGCGCAGCTCCTGGAGCCGGCGCGGGACGCGGACGGCCCAGGAGGTGTCACGGAAGTGCCGCTTGATCTCGCCTGTGATGTACGGCATGGCCAGCGTGGAGAACTCGTTCTCGCGGGCCGGGTCGAACCGGTCGATGGCCTTGATCAGGCCGATGGTGCCGACCTGGACGATGTCGTCCATGTCACCACCGTCGCCGCGGTTACGGAAGCGGCGCACGGCGTACTGGACGAGTGAGGCGTTCATCTCGATGAGGGTGTTGCGGACGTACTGGTACTCCGCGGTGCCCTCGCTCAGTTCACGCAGCCGCCGGAAGAAGACCTTCGACAGCTCCCTCGCGTCCGCCGGGGCCACCTCGCGCGGCTCGTCTATCCGGGGCAGGCCCGCGAGGCGGGACGCTTCGGCGGCCTGACGGGGGGAGGGGACGGCGACGGAGGAGGTGGTGGCGGTAGGGGAAGACGGGGCAGGGACCGGCATGGGGGTTCGCTCCTTGGGCTGGTCGGCTTGCGGCGCGGGACCTTGACTGCCGTAGATGTTGTACCCCTTCTGGTCGCACGTCAAGAATTACCGGAAATGCATTTCACGTCTTGTGTCTCACGTCTTGCATCACAGGAATCAGTTATCGCATCATGGCCACATGGGCAGCATGTCTCAACGACAAAACTGGACATTTCTGACTAATCACGCACGAGTTCTGGTGACCATCGCCCGGGACCCGGCCGTGCGGCTCAGGGATGTCGCGACCGTGTGCGGTCTGACCGAACGCACCGTGCAGTCGATCGTCACCGACCTGGAGTCGGACGGATACCTGCGGCGGTCCCGCGACGGCCGGCGCAACCGGTACGACATCTCCCCGGGCGCGGTCTTCCGCCACCCGGCCGAGGCGGGTGTCCAAGTGGCCGGTCTGCTCGCCCTGCTGACCGGCGCCTCCGCGGACCCGGACGCTCCGCCGCCGGCCCCTGACGTCAGCGACGCGGAAGCCACCGAGCTCCTCGGCATCGTCCCGATACCCGGCCTCTCGGTGGAGACCTCTTAGGCGGATTGCCCACGAGCGTTGTTGACAGTCCTGGGCCATACGCCCGGACCCCCGGACGGGGTGCCGGCGCTCCCCCGGCCGGTTCCCCCCTCCTCACCCCCGCAGCGGGTTCGGCAGCGGCAGGTACCGGGCGTCCGCGCCGTCCGCGCGGGTCCAGCGCAGCAGCAGGTTCGTCTTGGCGGGCAGGGCGGGGGCGGCGAGCAGCTGTGCGATCTCGGGCAGGCCGCGCGTGGTGTCGTAGCGTAGGAACTCCTCCCGTACGGCGGGCCACACGAGCGCGGACATGTCCGGATGCCGCTCGCACAGCGCCCCCGCGATCTCCGCAAGATGGTTGACCACCAGGCAGTAGACCAGCCGCTGCCAGGCCTCCGCGCGCTCCAGGTCGGGCAGCAGCTTGACCCCCTCCGCGTCACGGAAGAGGGCCTGCACCGGCATGCCCGCCGCGTCGACGGCGACCAGGGTGTTCTGCAAGTGCGCCTCCAGCACGACCCCGTGACGCGCGAACAGCTCCAGCACCGGCGGCACGACGTGGCGCAGGTACGCCCGCCACCAGGCGACGGGGTCGGCGGTGCCCGCCAGCGGGCTTGCGGCGTAGCCCTCGGCGAGTGCGGCGGCCAGCACCGGGGTGGCCCCGGGAGCGGCATGCGCGTGCCCGTCGTGAAAGCCGTCCCGGACCAGGACGGCGAGTTCCTCGAAGGCGAAGGCGGCGGTCCGGTAACCGCGGTCGGCGAGCCAGGCCGCTCGCGAGCCGGCCCGGCGCAACGCGGCGAAGCCGGCCTCGACCGCCGCGTCGGTACGGCGCAGCTTCAGCAGGTCGTGCCGCCACAGGCGGCGCACGTCGTTGGTGATCCGGACGTCGAGGCTGAACTTCACGAAGAGGTCGGCGGACCGGTCCGGCACGTACAGGGTCCGGACCGATGCGGTCGGCCAGGCCGGCCGGCGGCTCTCCCCCAGCCGCAGCAGCCGGCCGTCGGCGAAGGCCTCGCGCACCGTCGGCCTGCAGCCGATCAGGTCCAGCTGCCAGGGGTGGGCGGGCAGCAGCAGGTAACCGGCGGGCGGGCGGGGCCCGTCGAGGGCGTCGGCGAGGGAATCGACCGCCGCGGCCGCGGCCGGTCCGCCCTCCTCGGCCACCTGGTCCTCGCGCAGACCGAGGAAGGCCAGCGGGAAGCGGGCGTGGGCCTCCGGGGCGTACGGCAGCCAGCTCCCGGCCGGCGCCCCGCCCCGGGCCTTGGGGGCGGGGTGGTTCGGGTGGCCCATGACCAGGGACTGCTCGGAGAGGAGGTACGGGTCCTCCGGCGGCTCGGCGGTCGCGCGGGCGGCCAGCAGCGCGGCGACCGCGTCCCGGCTGTCGGTGATCTCGACCGGGAGCTCGTCGTTCGCGACCCCGGTGTACCGGCCCAGTTCGTCGGAGGTGAGTTTGACCAGTTCGGTGTGGCTGAGCGGGTGCCAGCCGTCGGCCAGGCGCAGTTCGGGACGCACCGGCCGGCGGCTGCCCCGCACCCGGAGCAGCCGCCCGCTGCCGCGCAGCCGGTGGACACCCGCACCGTGCTCCTCGGCGGATTCGGCGGCCTCCCTGAGCAGGCAGTTCAGGAGCGGGGTGGCGGCGTAGGCGTCGGCGGCGGCGTTGAGGTCCACTGGTTCCATTCGGTCCATCCGGTGCGCCAGGGTCGCGGGACGCGACCTCCGGCCGTGATCTTCAGTATCCGCGATGATGAGTTGATCATCCGGTCAAGCGACATCCCGATCCGCGGAGCCCCTGATGTACTTTCCCGCTTCTCCCGCCGAAGAGGCCGTCGCCGCGGAACTGGCCGCCGTGCGGCCCGCGCTCGGACCCGCGTACGGCGCCGCGCTCGACGGCGCCCGGGCGGCCGTGCTGACCCGGCTGTGGCGGGCGCTGGCCTTCGAACCGCTGCCGTGGGTGGTGGCCCGCGAGCCGGGCCGCGCCGGCCTCGCGCTGCTGCTGGCGGGCGGCGGGCGGCTGGAGGGCCCGCCGCCGGACGCCTACGCCACCGACGCGTACGTGACGGAGCTGCTGCTCGACGGCAAGCCCTACCGGCACGCCGCGCGGCTGGTGGCGGCGCTGGGGGTGCCGCACGGGGAGGAGTTCGCCGCCGAGCTGGACGGCAGCACGGCCTCCCTCGCGCTCTCCCGGGCCGGCCGCCCGCCCGTCGGCCGGGACGTCGCCGCGCACACCACCTGGCAGTGGGAGCAGCGGGTGGTCGACGGGCATCCGTACCACCCGAACTGCCGTTCCCGGCCCGGTTTCTCGGTGGCCGAGCAGCTGGCGTACGCGCCCGAGCACCGCCCCGTGGTGGAGCTCGGCCTGGTCCCCGTACGGGCCGAGGAGTGCCTGGTCACCGGCGAGTGGCCGGCGCAACTGCGGGACGCGGGGCGGATCATGGTCCCGGTGCATCCCTGGCAGGCGGCGCACGCGCTCAAGCACGAGCAGGTGCGGGACGGTTTCGCGGCGCACCCGCTGATGGCCCTGCGCACCCTCGCTCCGGTGGCGGGCGGCGCGCACGTGAAGACGGCGCTGAGCACCCGGCTGACCTCTTCCGTGCGGGACATCTCCGGCTACTCCGTCGAAACGGCGGCGGCCGTGTCCGACTTCGCCCAGACGCTGTCCGAGCACCTCGACGGCCGGCTGCGCTTCACCCGCACACTCGGCGCGGCGACCGCCCACGGCCCGGACCTGGCGGCCGTACTGCGCGAGCCGCCGGAGCTGTACGCGGACGCCCCCGCCGGTGAGCGGGTGCTCCCGGTCGCGGCCCTGGCCTCGTACCCGCAGGCGCGCTCGGCCGCCTGGCGGGCCGGGTTCGCGCGTCTCGCGCTCTCGGTGTGCCTGCGCGTACTGGAGCTCGGAGTGGCCCTGGAGGCCCACGGCCAGAACCTGCTGGTCGTCCTCTCCGCCACCGGCGCCCCGCTGCGGCTGGTCTACCGGGACCTCGCCGACATCCGGATCAGCCCGGCCCGGCTGGTCCGGCACGGGCTGCCGGTGCCGCCCCTGTCCGGCCGGCTGATCACCGACGACGTGACCGTGCTGCGGCGCAAGCTGTTCGGGTCGCTGCTGACCGGTGCGCTCGGTGCCACGGCCGGCTCGGCCGGGGCCTTCGCCGAAGCCTTCGCCGAGGCGGCCGGTCTGCCGCCGACCGCCGACACCGAGGCGCTGCTGACCGGCGGGCTGCCCACCAAGGCGCTGACGCTGATGCGGCTGAGCCCCGGCGTCCCGGGGGATCAGTGGGCGGAGTTGCCCAACCCGCTGGCCGGGGGGTGAGCCGGAGCACACGGCCGGGTGTCCCCCCGGACGGAGTCCGGAGGATACTGTCCGGGGGTATGACAGAGACCTGGGACCTGAGCTCCGTGCGGGCTTCCTACGACACCGTCGCCCTCGACTACGCCCGGCTGCTCGGCACGGAACTGTTCGGCAAGCCGCTGGACCGGGCCATGCTGGCCGCGTTCGCCGAACACGTACGCGGCGGGCAGGGCCGTGCCGTCGCGGACCTCGGCTGCGGTCCGGGCCGGGTGACGGCACATCTGGACTCGCTCGGTGTACGGGCCTTCGGCGTCGACCTGTCCCCCGCGATGGTGGCGGTGGCCCGGCGGACGTATCCGGGGCTGCGCTTCGAAGTGGGCTCGATGGCCTCGCTGGACGTGGCGGACGGGGTACTCGGCGGGGTGCTGGCCTGGTACTCCACGGTGCACACCCCGCCGACGGAACTGCCTTCGGTATTCGCCGAGTTCGCGCGGGTGCTGGCCCCGGGCGGCCACCTACTGATCGGCTTCAAGGCGGGTGACCGGAAGATCCGGCTGGAGCACGCGTACGGGCATCCGGTCGACCTCGACGTGTACTGGACACCGCCGGACCTGGTCGCCGGGCTGCTGGCCGGGGCCGGCCTTGCCGAGGTGGGCCGCCTGGTACGGGCGCCCGAGGGCCAGGAGAAGGGTCCGCAGGGGTTCCTGCTCGCGCGCAAGGCCTGAGCCCCGGCGCCCACAGCGGCCGGAGGCAGGCCCCGGCTACCAGCGCAGCGGAAGCCGGGTCACGCCCCGCATGAGGGTGCCCGGGAGCCAGTCGCGGGGGCCCGCCTCCGGGTCCTCGGCCAGGTCGGGGAACCGCTCCAGCAGGGCCCGGACCGCGATGCGGCCCTCCATGCGGGCCAGCGGGGCGCCGATGCAGAAGTGGATGCCGTGACCGAAGGCGAGATGGCTCGGCCCGGCGCGGCGGATGTCGAAGGCGTCGGGCCCGGTGAACCGGTCCGGGTCGCGGCCGGCCGCGGCGAGCCCGATCATGACGGGGGAACCGGCCTCGATCACGGTGCCCCCGATCTCCAGGTCGGCGCGGGCGAAGCGGTAGGTGGCGTGCTGCACCGGGCCGTCGTAGCGGAGCATCTCCTCGACCGCGCCGTCGATCAGCCCGTCCGGGTCGGCGCGCAGGGCCGCCAGCTGGTCGGGGTGCGCGAGCAGGGCCCGTACGCCGTTGCCGATCAGGTTGACCGTGGTCTCGTGCCCGGCGACCAGCAACAGGAAGGACATGCCGATCAGCTCCTCGGGGGACAGCCGGTCGCCGTCCTCGTCCCGGGTCCGGATCAGCGCGCTGAGCAGGTCCTCGCCGGGGTCCGCGGCCTTGGCCTCGACGAGTTCGTACAGGTAGGCGGTCATCTCCTGCATCACCCTGGGGTCCGGGTTGGCCGGGTCCAGCGGGGCCACGACCTCGTTGGACCAGGAGCGGAACCGTTCCTGGTCCAGGTCGGGTACGCCGAGGAGTTCGCAGATGACGGTCATCGGCAGCGGGGCCGCGAAGGACCGGATCAGGTCGGCCCGCCGGTCCGGGGCCGCGGCCATCGCGTCGAGCAGCTCGTCGGTGACCTGCTGCACGCGCGGGCGCAGGGCCTCGACCCGGCGGGAGGTGAACTCGCCCGCCACCAGGCGGCGCAGCCGGGTGTGGTGGGGCGGATCCGATTCGAGCATGTTGGTGGCGGCGGCGGTCACCGGAACGTTCGCGAACTGCTCGTGGTCGAACCAGTTCTTCGACAGGGCCGGGTGGGCCAGGGCTTGGCGGGCTTCGTCGTGGCCGACGACCAGCCAGGTCCGGGTGCCCGAGATGACGACCCGGTGGACGGGGCCGAGGGCACGCAGTGCGGCGTAGAAGGGGTAGGGGTCGGCGTTGAACTCTTCGGCGTGTGCGGTCATGTCGGTAAGCGGCATGAGCCGCAGCCTAGGGTGATCACCGCAGGAACCGAACGGGATATATGAGAAGCCGGATCGTTTCGGCTGTGGGCCGTTCGGGGGTCAACCAGGCTTCTGTGGGCCCGCCTTCACGGTGATCGGCGCGGGCGGTGGGAGGAAGGAGGCATGAGCCTCCACCGGCGCCGGGTCCTGGGCAGCGTGGCCGCGGCCGTCCTCGCCTCCGTCGCGGCGACCGTCCGCGGTCCGGACTACGGCGCGCTCGCCCGCGCGATCGACGGTCGGGTGGTGCTCCCCGGCGACCGGGGCTACGCCGAGGCACGGCAGTTGTTCCAGCCCCGGTACGACGCCCTGGCTCCGGGCGCGGTGGCCTATCCCGCGCACGCCGGCGACGTGGCCGTCTGCCTGGACTTCGCCCGGCGCTCCGCCGTGCCGGTGGTCGCACGGGGCGGCGGGCACGGCTACGCCGGGTGGTCGACGCGCGCCGGCGGGCTGGTGGTCGATGCCGGAGCCATGGCCGCGGTGGCGGTCGACGGGGAGGGCGTACGGGTCGGCGCGGGAGCCCGGCTCGGCGACGTGAACTCCGTCCTCGCCGGACACGGGCTCGCCGTCCCGACCGGACTGTGTCCTTCCGTCGGCATCGCCGGACTCACCCTCGGCGGCGGTCTGGGGCTGGCCGCGCGGGCCCACGGCACCACCGCGGACCGGCTCACCGGCGCCCGCGTGGTCACGCCCGACGGCGCCGTCCGCGAGGTCTCGGCCGACCGGGACGCCGAGCTGTTCTGGGCACTGCGGGGCGGCGGGGGCGGCAACTTCGGGGTGGTCACCGAGTTCCGCTTCCGTACCCACCCGGTGGGCGACTGCGCCTTCGCCGAACTCCACTGGCCCGAGGCCGACTCGGCGGCGGTGCTGCGCGGGTGGCAGCGCTGGCTGGCCCGGCTCCCGGACCCGTTCTGGAGCCAGGTGGAGTTCACGGCCGAATCCGGCGCCCCCGCGCCGCCCCCGGCGGTCCGGGTGGTGTGCCTCGACGGGCGCGCCGAGCTGGAAGGGCAGTTGACCCGGCTGTCGGACCTGGTGGGCCGGCCTTCGTCGGACAGCTGGACGGCCGTACGGAGCTACGGGGACACCGTGCGGGCCATGTCGGGCTGTTCGGAGCGGACCGCGGAGCAGTGCCGGCTGCCGGGCATCCTGCCCGGCCGGGACCCGCGGGGGCGGCTGGGCCGGGAGTCGTACGCGGCGCGCTCCGACTTCTGGACGGGCGCCGGACTGCCCGACGCGGCGGTCGGCGCCGTGCTGGCCGCCGTTCGCCGCCACGGGTCCGCCGTTCCGCGCGGCGGCGTCGGGGTGGTGCAGTTCGACGGGGTCTGCGGGGGCGCCGTGAACCGGGTCGCGGCCGCCGACACCGCCTTCGTCCACCGCGACAGCGCCTTCCTCGCCCAGTACCTCGCCTACTGGCCCGAGTCCGCGACGGCCGCCGAGGTCGCCCGGCACCAGGGCTGGCTCGACGGGCTCTGGCGGGACCTGCGCCCCTGGGCGAGCGGCCGGGCGTACCAGAACTACGCCGACCCGAAGCTCGACGGCTGGCGCGAGGCCTACTACGGACCGAACCTCGCCCGGCTGGAACGAGTCCGCCGCATCTACGACCCCGAACGCCTCTTCCGCTTCCCCCAGGCCCTCTAGGAGTCCCGCATGCGACGTACGTTGACCCTCGCCGCCGCGGCGGCCGCCCTGCTGCTGGCGGCCGGGCCGCTGCCCGTCGCCGAGGCGGGCGGCGCCGCGCGGGCGGCCGCGGGCCGCTGGTCCGCCCGGGAGGCACAGTCCTTCTGGACCGCCGAGCGGATGGCCTCGGCCCGTCCGCTGCCCCCGGTGGAGCCGGAGCCGCCGGCGTCGAGCCCGCCCCCGTCCCCGTCTCCGTCCCCGGTGGCGGCGCGGCCGCCGGAGCCGTCCGTGACCCCGACCCCGACCGGGATCCCGTCGGCCGCGGCGCCGGTCGCCATCCCCACGCCCACTCCCACGCCCACGCCCCCTCCGATCCCGGCTCCGGCCCCGGCCCCTACCCCGATCCCGACGCCCGCCCCGGCCGCGATCGTGAGGCCGGTTCCGGCGCGCCCCGCCCCCGCGGATCCCGGCGTCGGCCAGGACTTCGGCGGCGTCCCGGTCGTCGGCCGGATGTTCGCGGTCAAGGGCGGCGGGGCCTACTTCTGCACCGCGAGCGTGGTCGCCTCCCCCGGGCGCAACCTGGTGCTCAGCGCGGCGCACTGCCTGCTCGGCTCCGACACCCAGCAGGTGGCCTTCGTACCGCTGTACACGCGCGCGAACCCGCAGCCGTACGGGATCTTCCCGGTCCTGCGGGACGCGGGCGGGCACTCCAAGATCTGGATCGACCCGCGTTACCGCTCCCAGGGTCCCGACCGCGCGGCCACCCTCGATGTGGCCTTCGCACAGGTGGGGCCCGACTCCCACGGGTTCCCGGTGCAGGACGTGGTCGGCGGGAACCGCCTGGTCACGGGCGCCGGTTACGCGCACGCGCGGGTCACGCTGATCGGGTACCCGGCCTCGGCCGCCAGGCCGCGCCTGTGCGTCAACCGGACGACGAAGTTCACCAGCACCGACGCCCGCATCCCCGGATCGTTCCTGCGGATCGACTGCACGGGCTATCCCGGCGGGACCAGCGGCGGTCCCTTCCTGACCCGCTACGACACGCGGACCGGAACCGGTGACGTGGTCGGGGTCATCGGCGGCTGGAAGACCGGCGGGGACACCGCCGACACCTCGTACAGCTCCTACTTCGGCTCGGACATCAGGAAGTTGTACGAGAAGGCGGTTGCCGCGGCGAAGGCGGGGTGAGCACCCGCACCCAGCGGGTCCGGCGCGGGTTGCCCACCGTGCGCGGGGTCGCCGGGAGCCCGGCGGCGGTCAGCGGGTCGGCGGGCGCGAGGCCGAGCGTGCGGCGCAGTTCGGCGAGGGCGGCGTGGACGGGCGCCAGCACGAGCTCGGCGCCCGGGTCGGCGTGCGCGAGGGCGTGCGCGGTGGTCTCGATCGCCTCGGCGGCGTCCTCGGCGGCGGTCCGGCTCCACCCTCCCCCCGCGGCCGCCGGGAGGGTCCCCCGGGGTGCGACCGTGTCGTAGAGGTGGCAGGCGGCATCGGCCACGGCGTCGGCCCGTTCCCCGACGCCCGGCGCCGCGATGGTCGGCAGTTCCATGCCGGGTCAACGAGCCGATCCCGCCCAGGGGTACGAGCGGACGCCTCCGGAGGATCAGGCCGCGCCCGCGCCCGCGCCCGCGCTCGCGCCCCGGCGAATGCGCCGGGCCACCCCGTGCGAAACGGCGGTGGCCGCGCCGGCGAGCGCCAGGCCCCGGACCACGTCCCCCGCCCGCGTCGGCCGCAGCACCCCGGCGCGGCGCAGCCGGCCGCGCGCCCACAGTGTGAACGGGACGACGAGCAGCGGCGAGGTGACCACCCCGGGCGTGTAACCGCGGGTCGCGGCGGCCTGCGCGACGTGGACGAGCCCGTGCAGGCCGAAGCCGTTCAGGGAGGCCTGGTAGAAGGCCGAGCGCCCGCCGCTGCGGTACCCGTCGGCGGCGGCGGCCGCGACGACGATCCCCATGACGCCGACGGCGGTGGCGAACTCGCGGCCGTCCACGGATCCGAGAGCCCGCCATACGCGGTCGGGCACCCGGGGGTGGCGCTCGCGCAGGACGGGGACCCGGGTACGGGACCAGCGCGCCACGGTGGCCATTTCCTCGAGGTCGTGCACGGCCCAGGCCGCCAGCAGGCCGAAGGTGACGGCGCCGCGCGATATCGACGATGCGTTCATGAGGCAACAGTCTGCAGCCATACCGGCAGCAGGAGGAGCGAAACGACCGAACTCTTGATCACGACGGACGCGGAGAGCTCGACGCCCACGTCGTAGCGCTGGGCGAAGACGAACAGGTTCTGCGGGGTCGGCATCGCGGCGATCACGACGAGGTACGCGAGCCACTCGCCCCGGACCCCGAACAGCGCCCCGCACACCACCCAGGTCAGCAGGGGAAAGGCCAGGCACTTGAAGCCTATGAGGGCCAGCTCCTCGCGCGTGGTGCCCCGCACGTCCAGGCCGAGGCCGCCGAGGTGGAGGCCGAGGGCGAACAGGGCCACGGGGGAGGCACTGTCCCCCACGAAGGCGGCGCCGTCCAGCACCACCGTGGGGACGTGCACCGACAGCAGGTTGAGCACGATGGCCGCGTTGCAGGCGAGGACCAGCGGAGTGGCCAGCGAGGCACCGACCGCGCGGGCCAGGCGCCGGCCCGGCCCGCCCGCGTCGGGTCCCGCCCGGCCCAGTTCCATCAGGGCGATGACGACCAGGGACAGGACGCACACCTGGAAGAGCAGGATCGGGAAGATCGGCGCCGCCGTCCCGAACACGGTGATGAAGACGGGGACGGCGAAGTAGGCGGTGTTCACCTGGACCCCGGCCATCACGCGCAGCGCGACCTCGCGGGGCTCCCGCATCCCCTGGGCCACGGCCGTCACCGCGACCACGGCCACGGCGAGGGCCGCCGTACCGGCGTAGCCGCCGATCGCCTGCCAGTCGAAGAGGGCCGCGAGATCACCCGCGTAGATGTTGCCGAACAGGTAGCAGGGCATGGCGAAGAGGAAGGCGTAGTCGGAGAAGGCCTTCGAGGCTTCGGCCGGGACGGTCTTGCGGCGGGCGAGCAGCACCCCGCCGCCGAAGGCCAGCAGCACCGGTACGAGCTTCTCCAGCGCGGCTGCCCCACCCATGTGTACGGCTCCCCCGAGATCGACCGGGATGAGCCTACCTCCACGGCGCGTCCGCATAGGCTGGACCGATCATGAGCGACAGAGCCCGCATCCGCCTGCCCCGCCGGACCCGCGAACGCGCCCCCGAGCCCTCCGCCGGTACCCGGGTGCCCGGCGCGCTGGCACAGCTCGCCGTGGTGGTGCGCACGCCCGCGCGCGCGGCGCAGCCCTTGTTCGCGCGGGCGCCCAGGGCCTGGCAGCGGATGCTGCCGTTCGCCGTCGTCGGCGTCTTCGTGGTGACGCTGCTGCCGGTGACCATCGTGGTGCTGAGCGACGACTACGCGCTGGGCGGCGGCTGGGCGGGCGCGCTGGGGGTGGCGCAGACCGTACCGCTGCTGCTCGCCGTGACCCGCCCGCTGCACGCGTGGGCCGTGGTCCTGGCCGCGGACACGATCAGCGGGGTGCTGCTGATCCACGCCGACGAGGTGGCCGGGCACGCCTGGCCGTGGACACCGATGGCCATCGTCGGCTACCTGGTGCTGATGGCCTGTCTGGGGCTGCGCGAGTCCATCCGGACCCTGGTCGGCGTGTGGCTGGTGACCGGCGGGGTCGGGGCCGTGCTGGGCTTCTTCCAGCCGGCGGACACCATGAACACCGCGGCGCTCCTCTTCGTGCTCGGCGGGGTGATGCTGGCGCTGACGGGCGCGGTGCGCGGGCTGGGCGACGCGCAGCAGCGCATCGCCGAGCAGGAGAGCATCAGCGAGGCGGAGCGGGCCCGGCGGACGCTGCTGGAGGAACGGGCCCGGATCGCGAGGGAGTTGCACGATGTCGTGGCCCACCACATGTCGGTCATCACCGTCCAGGCCGACTCCGCGCCCTACCGGCTGCCGGGCATGACGGAGCCGGTGCGGGAGGAGTTCGCCGCCATCGCGGCCGGCGCTCGCGAGTCGCTGGGCGAGATGCGGCGGCTGCTGACCGTCCTGCGCGGGGACGGTGCGGGCGGCGGCGCGGACGGCGAGCGGGCCCCGCAGCCGGGGATCGACCGGCTGCAGCAGCTGGTGGAGGCGACCGTACGGGCCGGGCAGCCGGTGGAGTTGTCGCTGGCGGCCGGGGCGGTGGGGGCGGCGCCGCCGGCCGTGGACCTGTCGGCGTACCGGATCGTGCAGGAGGCGCTCGCCAATGTGGTGCGGCACGCGCCCGGGGCGCGGACCCGGGTGTCGGTGAGCGTCGACGAGGACGAGGTCCTCGTGCTCGTGGTCAACGGTCCGGTCCCGGACGCCGTGGTGGCGCTGGAGACTTCGGGCACGGGGCACGGTCTGGTCGGGATGCGGGAGCGCGTACGGTTGACCGGAGGGACGCTGGACACCGGTCCGCTGCCCGACGGCGGCTTCCGGGTCGCCGCCCGCCTGCCCCTGAACTCCATGAGCGAGGACGCAAGTTGACCATCCGCGTGATCATCGTCGACGACCAGGCCATGGTGCGGGCGGGGTTCGCCGCGCTGCTGTCGGCGCAGGCCGACATCGATGTGGTGGGCGAGGCTCCCGACGGGCGGCAGGGTGTGCAGGTGTCCCGCACCACGCACCCCGACGTGGTGCTGATGGACGTGCGGATGCCCGAGATGGACGGGCTCACGGCGGCCCGCGAGATCCTCGACCCCCCGCCCGGCGTGGTGCACCGGCCGAAGGTGCTGATGCTGACCACCTTCGACATCGACGACTACGTGTACGAGGCGCTGCGCGCGGGCGCCTCCGGGTTCCTGCTGAAGGACGCCCCGCCGGCCGATCTGATCGCGGCGGTACGGGTCGTCGCGTCGGGCGAGGCGCTGCTGGCGCCCTCGGTGACCCGGCGGCTGATCGCGGACTTCGTCCAGCAGCGGCCGGCGCCGCGCAAGGACCCGGCACTGCGGCTGAACGGGCTGACCCCGCGTGAGACCGAGGTACTGGAGCTCATCGCGCGCGGCCTGTCGAACCGGGAGATCGCCGGCCATCTGGTGCTGGCGGAGCAGACGGTCAAGACGCACATCGGGCGGGTCCTCGGCAAGCTCGACCTGCGGGACCGCGCCCAGGCCGTGATCTTCGCGTACGAGGCGGGCCTGGTGCGCCCGGGCGACGCCGGCTGACCCCTTCTCCTCCACCCCCTACCGGGGTATGACATCCGGCTTGGCTCCACGGTCGGACGCCGGCGCGGGCACCTCCTTCCTACCTTCCTCCTCGTCACGAGGCTCATCACGAGGAAGGGAGAAGGGGCATGCGCCGCTTCGGGAGGACGACGGTCACCGCCGCGCTGGCGCTGGCCGTCGTCGGGGGGACCGCGGGATGGGCCTCCGGCGACAGCCAGCGGGCGGTCACCGGGCCGCCGCCCGGCACCGCCGCCTGGCGGGCCGACGCGGCGTCCGGCCGGGCGCTGCCCGATCCGGCGAGCGCGACGCCGCGCGAGGTGGCCCGGTTCTTCGCCGGTCTGGAGGAGGCCGCGCGGCGGGAACTCGCCGGCGCCCACCCGCTGGTCGTGGGCAACCTGGACGGGGCGCCGTTCTCCCTGCGGTACGAGGCCAACCGGATCGCCGTCGCCGCCACGGGTGAGGCCCGCTACGCCTCGCTCGGCGCGCCGGACCGGCAGATCCTGGCCTTCGACCCGCGCGGCCGGGGCCAGGTCGCCGAGGTGTTCGGGGACTTGGAGCACGCGGCGCACGTGTCCGTCATCGTGCCCGGCTCGGACAACGACGCCACCCACCACGACGCCCGGCGGGCGCCCGCCACCGGTCCGGCCGGTATGGCCCGGGCGCTGCGCGCCGCGGCCGGCGGCTCCACCGCGGTGATCGCCTGGACCGGTTACACCACGCCGGTGGGGGTCGGCCTCGATGCGGCCGACGGCCGGCTGGCCCGGGCCGGGGCAGTCCGGCTGGCCCGGTTCACCTCGGGCCTCGACGCGGCCGGCGCGCCCGATCCGGTGCTGTTCTGCCACAGCTACGGCTCGGTGGTCTGCGGGCTGGCGGCCCGGCACACGGACGCCGCCGACATCGTGGCCCTCGGCTCCCCCGGCATGCGCGCCGGCACCGCGGCCGGTCTGCGCACCGGTGCCCGGGTGTGGGCGGCCCGGGGGCCCTCCGACTGGATCGCCGACGTGCCGAACGTCGAGTTCGCCGGGATCGGCCACGGCGCCGACCCCACCTCCGCGGGATTCGGTGCCCGTCACGTGCCCGCCTCCGACGTGCAGGGCCACACGGGCTACTTCGCGCCCGGCACCCGGTCCCTGGCGGCCTTCGCCGCGATCGCGAACGGAGAGGTCCGATGAGGACGCCCCGCACGCTCACGCTGCTCAAGGGCGCGGCCGGCCGGATCGAGCGGCAGACCCCCGCCCACCGCGACCGGGCGGTCGACGGTCTGCGCGCCCTGGCGCTGCTGGCCGTGCCGACCGGGCACTGGCTGCTCGGCGGGTTCACCCTCGACCCCGACGGCGGCCTGCACAACGCCAGCCCGCTGTCGGTCTTCGGCGGGCTGGCCCCGGCGAGCTGGGTGCTCCAGATGCTCGGCATCTTCTTCCTGGTCGGCGGGTACGCCTCGGTGCTCTCCTTCCGGCGCCGCAAGGGGTCGGCCGGCGCGTGGCTGAAGGGCCGCGTCGTGCGGCTCGGGCGGCCCGTGCTGGGGGTGACGGCGGTGTGGGCGCTGGCGGCGCCCGTGCTGTACGCGTCCGGGGTGCCGGAGGCGACGCTGCGGACCGGGGCGACACTGGTGATCCAGCCGCTGTGGTTCGTCGGGGTGTACGTGGTGGTCACCGCGCTGACCCCGTACTGCGTGCGGGCGGCGCGCCGTCTCGGCGGCTGGGCGGCGGCTCCGCTGCTCGTGTCGGTCGCCGTCGTGGACTTCCTGCGCTACGGACCGTTCGCGGACGCGGTGCCGTCGTGGCTGTCCCTGATCAACATCCTGCCGGGGTGGCTGTTCGCGTACCAGCTGGGCGTGAGCTGGGGCGAGGGGCGGATCGGGCGGCGCGGGGCCTGGCTGTTGCTGGCGGGCGGGACGGTGCTGTTCGCGGCGCTGCTGGCGGTCTTCCACTATCCGGCGTCGATGGTGGGCGTCCCGGGGGCGCAGCGGACCAACTCCCACCCGCCGTCACTGCTCGTACTGGCCCTGGCGGCGGCGCAGTCCGGCGCGGCCGTCCTGCTGCGCGACCGGCTGGCGCGGCTGCTGGCCCGGCCGGCCCTGTGGGCGCCGGTGGTCGTGATCAACCTGTGCGCGATGACGATCCTGTGCTGGCACCAGACGGCCATGCTGGCCGCGGCGGTTCCCGGCTCGTTCGTGGGGGAGCTCGCGGGACTGACGACGGCGCCGGACGGTCTGGGCTGGATCGCGGCGCGGCTGGCGTGGATGCCGGTGTTCGCGGCGCTGCTGGTGGGCATCGCCCGGTACGCGCGGCGGTTCGAGCGTCCGCCGTTGGAGGGGCGGAAGGCCACGGTGGTGCGCCGGACCGTTGCGGGGCTGCTGGCGGCGGGGTTCGCGGTGTTCGCACTGGGCCTGGCGTAGCACCGGCAGTGCGGCGAGAGCGCCGCTCCCACCGGGGAGCGGCGCTCTCGCCGTGTACCGGGTGCCGTGCCCGGTCCTGTCCGGGCGTCAGGCGATCGAGGCCGCCACGATCGCGGCCACGGCGAGGTTGCAGGAGGCGGTGACCCAGACCGCGGGGTGGGGCTCGGGGTCGACGACGATCGCGCCGAGCTTGCCCGGCGTCACCAGGTCGAGCACCAGGAAGGCCACTCCCATCAGGACCAGGCCGAGCACCCCGAAGGCCGCGGTGGACAGCAGGCCCTTGCCGAAGTCGTCGTAGGTGGTCCAGATCGAGGTGAAGACGATGCCGCCGATGCCGAGCAGCGCGGAACTGAGCAGGAGGGCGGCGTTGCGGTTGCGCTCCTCCCAGATCTGCTTCGGAAGCTTCCCGGGCGTCAGCACGTCCACGAGGACGATGCCGAGGATCAGCAGCACCAGGCCGAGGGCGCCGAAGGCGCTGGTGCGGCCGAGACCGTTGATGATGTCGCTCATTGAGAAGCCTGTCTCCGCGTGGGTGGGAAAGGATGGGCCGTGGGGAGGCCGAATCTATCCCACGGCCTTGGCGCAGACCATGGGGAGGCCAGGAAATGGCAGAGGTCAGAGCCGCGCGGCCGGCCGAGGCGGAGGCGTTGACGGGGCTGGTGATGCGTTCCAAGGCGTATTGGGGGTACGGACCGCGGTTCCTGGCCTCGTGCGAGCGGGAGCTGCGGATCCGGCCCCTCGACGTGACGGCCCGCCGGATCGTGGTGGCCGAGGACCGGCGCGGGACGGTG
The DNA here is from genome assembly GCF_042267665.1 of Streptomyces sp. NPDC056224. Lineage (NCBI taxonomy): Bacteria > Bacillati > Actinomycetota > Actinomycetes > Kitasatosporales > Streptomycetaceae > Streptomyces > Streptomyces sp. NPDC056224. The sequence continues at coordinate 128,151 of NZ_JBHJTK010000004.1, read as the reverse complement.
CTCGGTCTCGCCTCCCTGGACGGGTCCGCCCCGCTCGCCTCGCTGGGGCTGCTCTTCGTGGAACCGTCGGCCATCGGCCGGGGCGTGGGGCGGCTGCTGTACCGGGACGCGCTGCGCCGGGCCGTGGAGCTGGGGGTGCGCGGGCTGGTCATCGACGCCGATCCGCACGCGGCCGGGTTCTACCGGGCGATGGGAGCGGTGGAGGCGGTGGGAGGGGTGGGAGCGGTGGGAGGGGTGGGAGGGGTGGACGCGCCGGGCGGCCCCGGGGATCTGGTGCGGTTCGAGGTGGCTCCGGTCCCGCTCGCGGGCTGGGCGCGGGCGTGGACCGGAGGAGGCCGGGCCGTGCACGTGGGCAACGTCGCGGAGTTCAACGCGCAGTTCGCCGACGCCTCCCTGGACCGGGAGCAGCGGGCCGCGCACGACTACGCCTGCCTGGCCGCCTTCTACAGCCCGGACCCGGCGGCGCTGGTGCTGCCCCGGGCGGTGCCGCGGGGCTGGACCGAGCTGGTCTGCCGGCAGCTGGGCTGGTCGGGGGTGGAGGTGTACGACGGGCTGGCGGAGCGGGGGCCGGGCCTGTCGGACGCCGTACGGGCCCGGCCGGCGCTGGCCGAGCTGCTGACCGGGGCCGGGCTGCCCCTCGTACCGTGGGGGCGGACGCGCTCGTTCGGGCTGCTGGCGGACCGGCCGTGGCGGGAGGGGGAGCTGCGGTACGAGTCGAAGTCCGCGGCGCACGAGCTGTTCGCCCGGATCCTGGCGGGCGGCGGGCATCCGGGGATCGTGCTGCCCGCTCAGTGGCGGGCGGGCTCGCGGTGGGCGGCGGTCCGTCTCGTCGCGGCCCGGGCCAAGGCGGGCGAGAGCACTGTTCTGAAATCGGAGCACGGTGTCGGGGGTTCGGGCACCACGGTGCTCACCCCCGGCGCGGTCCGGGCTGCGGGCGGGGCCCGTGCCGCCCTGCGACGGCTGCCGCGCGGGCCGCTGCTGGTGGAGGAATTCGTCGGCGGCCCGGCCGGCCCGGTGGAGGACGACGACGCCCCGCGGGACCTCACGTACGACGGTTTCGTGGACGCCGAGGGCGGGTTGCACGAGGCCGGCGCGGCGCTCATGGACGTGCGGGCCGGCTGCTACCGGGGGGCGACGGTGGGCCCCGGGGCGGTGCCCGGGTGGGCGCAGGAGCCACTGCTGGCCTTCGGGCGGGCGGTGGGCGGGGAGTTGGCGGCCTGCGGCTACCGCGGCTGGTTCGACGTGGACTTCGTCACCGACGGCGCGGGGCGGCTCGCGCCGACCGAGACGAACCTGCGGCTGACCGGGCCATCCATCGCCTTCATGGTGGCGGCCCGGCTCGACGCGCTGCGGGGTGCGGGGCACCTCGTACGGATCTCCGACCGGGTGGAGTTGGGCGCGCGGCTGCCCGAGGCACAGCTGGACGAGTTGTGCGCGGCCCTTGCCCGGGGCTGCGCGGAGCTCGGGGCGGTGTTCGTCCCCGCGATCCCGACGGGTGCCTTCGATCCGGCGCCCTGGCTGGGCGTGCTGGTGGCCGCGCGCAGCAGGGAGGTGCTGGACGCGGCCGAGGCGCTGGTGCGGTCCGAGGCCAAGGCCGTCGGCGCGATGTTCGGCCGGCCGGGATCAGGTCCTGTCCTCGAAGTCGAAGGGTGAGTCCGGTTTCCGGGTGAGGTAGCGGGCCACGATGACGGCCGCGATCATCAGGGGGATGTTGAAGGTGTAGACGAGGAGGGCCTGGAGCGGCCAGTCCTGTTTGGCCGCCAGCCGGTAGGCGTTGTCCTGCGGCCACCAGGCCAGCAGCAGGTAGCTCGCCGCGAGGTGGGCGACCCTGGTCCGGCCGTGGGAGAGGCCGTCGGGGCCCGGCCGCTCCCGGCGCTGCATCGTCCGGTAGCCGGTGAACAGGAAGGCGAGTCCTGCGCCGAAGGAGAGGCATTCGGCCAGGTAGAGGACGAAGAAGAGGGCCGCCCAGGGGTAGGGCACCGCGGAGAGGTCCGTCGATCCGGGCCAGAAGACGTCGGTGAACACCAGGGTGAGGAAGGCGAGGAGGATCGTCAGGCATCCGCCGATGAGCTCCCGGGACCCGTGCGGGTCGACCCTGCCGGCCGCGGCGGTGAACTTGCTGCCGTGCGGGGCGGGCCGCTCGGAGACGGGCCGGGTGGGCAGCGGCAGGGCCGTCCGGTCCTCCTCGCCGCCCCGGCCGCGCGGCAGGGCCCGGAGCCGGACGAGGATGTGCGGCATCTCGTCCTTCGGGACGACGCCGGACAGGTGGTTGCGCAGGCCCCAGATCGCGGGCAGCGGCGCGGTCGCGTCCCAGGCCGGATCGCCGGGCGGCGGGGCGACGTAGGCGACGATCCGCCGGCCGCCGTCCTTGTCGACTCCCGTGACGACGGCCGCGCCGACGCCCGGGTGGGTGCGGATGGCGGCCTCGACGGGGTAGGGGTCGAGGGAACCCCCGGGGAGCGCGATCCGGTGCCGGATCCGGCCGGCGTACTCCAGCAGCCCGTCGGGGCGGAGCAGGCCGAGGTCGCCGGTGGGTACCGCGTCGCCCCCGCCGGGCGGGGTGAGGCGTATCTCGTGGTCCAGCACGTGGACCTGGCAGCCCGCGAAGGGGGTGCCGAGCAGCGACAACCGCTCCGGTTCGTCGACGGGGGCGGTCAACTGAGGGAGTTCGAAGCACGTGCCCGCCCCGGCGGTCTCGGTGAGGCCGTAGACGTTGAGGATCCGGACGCCGGGCCGCAGCCGCCGGTGCAGGGCGTCCAGTTCGTCGAGGTGGAGACGGTCCCCGGTGACGGTGGCCAGCCGCAGCGAGCTCAGCGCCGGGGAGCCGGTCCGGCGGGCGCCGGCAGCGGGCCCGGGGCCGTCGATCACCAGGGCGCAGGCGCCGGCCGGGTCCGTGTGCAGCACGCTGACCCGCTCGGCCTCGACCGCCGAGCGGATCCGCTGCGTGCCCTCGGTCCGCCAGGAACCCTTCGCGGGGAGGACGAGGCTGCCGCCCGAGCACAGGGCACGGGTCCAGCCCGCGGCGAAGGCGGTGACGTCCGGCGGGGCGGTGATCAGGTGCCGGTCCTGCGGGGTCGGCTGTGCCAGTTCGGCCCAGCCCTCACAGGCGGCGAGCAGCAGGGCGTGGCCGACGGGGACGGGGCGCGGCTCGGCGCTCGCCGTGAACAGGACGGCGGCGCGGCCGAACGCCCCTGCGGCATCCGGCGCGTAACCGGGCCGGGCGGCGATCTCGGCGGTGTCGTCGTCGGTCCGGATCGTGCGCAGGCCCGTACCCGTGTCGAGGGCGGCGCGGTGCGGTGCGTGGGTGAGCAGCGCGAAGGGCGTGCACGGCGCGAGCGCGGCGAGCTGCTGACGGCCGGTGCGGGGCGTCTCCGCGTCGACGACGGCGTAGGAGCCGCCGGCTTTGAGGACGGCGAGGATGCCGACGACCAGCTCGGTCTGCCGGGTGGTACCGATGGCCACGAGGCCGCCGGGCGGCAGGCCGGAGGCGAGCAGGTGGTGCGCCAGCCGGTTGGCGCGCGTGTCGAGTTGCCCGTAGGTGAGGTTCTCCCCGCCGGCTTGCCCGTGGGTGAGGTTCTCCCCGCCGGCTGTGACGGCGCGGGCCTCCGGAGTGTCGCGGGCCCACTGTTCGAAGCGGTGCAGGACGGTGTCGGTGGTGCTCTTGCCGAAGCGTACGGACTCGGATCCCTGCGTCATGGACCGATGATGACACCGGGCACCGACAGCGGACGAGAGCCGCGAAAACAGCGCATGTGAACAGGAATTGGAGACACGGGCGGGCGAGGTCCGGCCGAAGGGTTGACCTCGACTTCGGTTGAGGTCCTACCGTTTCGGCCATGGACATGGAAGTCACCGCTTGGACATCGCTGCACAGCGCGATCAACGCGCAGCAGGACCGCCGCCCGGTCTCCCGGGCGAGCCTGCGCCGGGTCGCCGCCTTCGCCCGCCCGCACCGCCGAGGGCTCGCCCTCTTCCTCCTCCTCAGTGTGGTGACCGCACTGCTGGCGGTGGCCACCCCGGTGCTCGCCAGCCGGGTGGTCGACGCCATCGTGGACGGCCGGGACGGCGGCACGGTGACCCGGCTCGCCCTCCTCATCGCGCTGATCGCGGTCGCCGAGGCGGGCCTGGGACTGCTGACCCGCCGGCTGTCGGCCACCCTGGGCGAGGGGCTGATCCTCGACCTGCGGACGGCGGTCTTCGACCACGTGCAGCGGATGCCGGTCGCCTTCTTCACCCGGACCCGGACCGGAGCCCTGGTCAGCCGGCTCAACAACGATGTGATCGGCGCCCAGCGGGCGTTCAGCAACACCCTGTCCGGGGTGGCCGCCAACACCGTGACCCTGCTGCTGACCCTCGCCGTGATGCTGAGCATCTCCTGGCAGATCACCCTGCTGGCGCTCGTGCTGCTGCCGGTGTTCGTGCTGCCGGCCCGCCGGATGGGGGCGCGGATGGCGGCCATGCAGCGGGAGGCCTCGGCGCTGAACGCCGCGATGGGCACCCAGATGACCGAGCGGTTCTCCGCTCCCGGCGCGACGCTGGTCAAGCTGTTCGGTCGGCCCGCCGACGAGTCCGCGGAGTTCGCGGCCCGGGCTGCCCGGGTGCGGGACATCGGGATCCGTACGGCGATGGCCCAGTCGGCCTTCATCACCGCTCTCACCCTGGTCTCCGCGCTGGCCCTCGCCCTGGTCTACGGGCTCGGCGGGTACTACGCCCTGCGCGGGACCCTGGACGCCGGAGCCGTCGTGGCCCTCGCTCTCCTGCTGACCCGGCTCTACGCTCCGCTGACCGCGCTCGCCGGCGCCCGCGTCGAGGTGATGAGCGCGCTGGTGAGTTTCGAGCGGGTCTTCGAGATCCTCGACCTGAAGCCGCTCATCGCGCAGAAGCCGGACGCCCGCCGCGTGCCGGAAGGGCCGGTGGCCGTCGAGTTCGACGGGGTCTCCTTCGCCTATCCGTCCCCCGACAAGGTCTCGCTCGCCTCCCTGGAGGAGGTCGCCACCCTCGACGCGCGGGGCGGCACGCGAGTACTGCACGAGGTGTCCTTCCGCGCGGAACCCGGACGGATGATCGCGCTGGTCGGCTCGTCCGGCGCCGGCAAGTCGACCATCGCACAGCTGCTGCCGCGGCTGTACGACGCCGACGCGGGCACCGTCCGCATCGGCGGGGTCGACGTACGGGACCTCACGGCCGACTCGATCCGCGAGACGCTCGGCATGGTCACCCAGGACGGGCACCTCTTCCACGAGTCGGTACGGGCCAACCTGCTGCTGGCCCGGCCCGAAGCCTCCGAGGAGGAGATCTGGGAGTCCCTGCGCCGGTCCCGCCTGGACGGCCTCGTCGCCTCGCTCCCCGACGGGCTGGACACGGTCGTGGGGGAACGCGGCTACCGGCTGTCGGGCGGGGAGCGGCAACGGCTGACCATCGCACGGCTGTTGCTGGCCCGGCAGCGGGTGGTGATCCTCGACGAGGCCACCGCACACCTGGACTCCACCTCGGAGGCCGCGGTGCAGGAGGCGCTGGGCGAGGCCCTGGCGGGACGGACGGCGGTGGTGATCGCGCACCGGCTGTCGACCGTACAGGCGGCGGATCTGATCCTGGTGGTCGAGGACGGCCGGATCGTGGAACGCGGCACGCACACCGAGCTGCTGGCGGCGGGCGGGCGGTACGAGGAGCTGTACCGCACCCAGTTCGCGGCGGGGGACACGCCCGCCGACGTGGCATCGGGCGGCGCGGCAGCCACGTCTGGAGCATGATGCGGTGATGGACATCAAGCTGGAACTCATCGCCGTGCCCGTCACCGACGTCGACCGGGCCAAGACGTTCTACGAGAAACTCGGTTTCAACGCCGACCACGACGTCACGGTCAGCGAGGACATCCGCTTCGTACAGCTGACCCCGCCGGGGTCGGCCTGTTCGATCGCGGTCGGCAAGGGGCTGACGCGGATGACCCCGGGATCGCTGGACAACCTGCAGGTCGTCGTCACCGACATCGAGGAGGCCTACGAGGACCTGCGCGGCCGGGGCGTCGAGGTGACGGAGATCCAGGACATGCCCTGGGGCTCCTTCGTCTACTTCTCCGACCCGGACGGGAACGGCTGGGCGGTCCAGCAGACCACGCCCCGCAAGGCGGCGGAGTAGCGCCGGTACGGCACGGCCACCGGCCCGCCGCCCCCCGCCGGGCGGGCGCACCCGCCCGGCGGGGCACGGTGGCGGGCAGTGCGGAGAACAGCCGGTGCATCGCCCGGTGTACCGGTACACCACCCCGGGAGGGTCCCTGCTCCGTGGGCTCAGCCCGCCGCGGCGGCGTGGTGGTGGTCGAGCTCCCACGCGTGGTGCTTGAACTCGTGGCGGAAGTCCGCGTGGTCCTCCCACTGGCGGGCGATGCCGCGCAGTACGTCCCAGTTGTGCTCCACCGACTGGTCGATGACGCGCCGCGTGGCCGGCTCGGCCGACTCCCTCTTCTCAATGAGGCCCTTGACGGCGGAGGCTTCCAGGACGGCGTTGCGCAGCGCGCGCAGCGCACGGGAGGTGTCGTCCATCCCGAAGCCGTACTCGCTGCCCGTCTCCGCGTCGAACAGCGGGGTGAGCCGCGCCTCGATGAAGGCGGTGATCCGCTCGAAGTGCTGCACGTCCATCGGGGGCTCCCTCTTCTGCCGGACCACGATGCGTACCCGGCGTCTCCAGTGCTTCAGCTGTGCACCGCCATTATCCAGCAGCCCCCGCCCCCGGTCGGGTCCGGCGCGGGACGCCGGGACGGCTGCCCCAACTCCCCCTCGGCCGGGGCGTTTTCCCGATGATCTATGTTGAGGGCCTGTTGTGGGGAAGGGATGTGGCAGGTGGACGACAGTTCGTTGCTGACGGAACGTTTCGAAGAGCAGCGCTCTCACCTGAGAGCGGTGTCCTACCGGATGCTCGGCTCGCTCAGCGAGGCGGACGACGCCGTCCAGGAGGCGTGGCTGCGCCTCAACCGCTCGGACACCGGCGACATCGAGAACCTCGGCGGCTGGCTGACCACGGTCGTGGCGCGCGTGTGCCTGAACATGCTGCGCGCCCGCGAGTCCCGGCGTGAGGACTCCATGGAGACGTACGCCACCGACCCGGTCGTCAGCCGCGAGGACGCGGTCCATCCCGAGCAGGAGGCCGTGCTGGCCGACTCGGTCGGGCTGGCGCTGCTGGTGGTGCTCGACACGCTGACACCGGCCGAGCGGATCGCGTTCGTGCTGCACGACCTGTTCGCGGTCCCGTTCGACGAGATCGCCCCGTTGATCGACCGCTCCCCGGCGGCGACCCGTCAGCTCGCGAGCCGCGCCCGCCGCCGGGTCAAGGGGGCCCCGCTGGTGTCCGAGGTCGATCTGACCCGTCAGCGCCGCGTCGTGGACGCCTTCCTGGCCGCCACTCGCGGCGGGAACTTCGACGCGTTGGTCGCGCTGCTCGATCCCGACGTGGTGCTGCGTGCCGACAAGGCCGTCGGACCCACCGCCGCTCCCGTCCTCATCAGGGGCGCCGTCACCGTCGCGCAGGGCGCGATGGCGGCCATGCAGCGGGCGCGGTCCACGCAGCCGGCTCTGGTCGACGGCGTCGTCGGGCTGGCGATGGCCCCGCTGGGACGGCTGTTCCTGGTACTCGCCTTCACCATCGAGGACGGCCTGATCACCGGGATCGACGTGATCGCGGAACCGGAGCGCCTGCGCGAGATCGAGATCGCCTCGCTCGACGCCGACGCCGACGCCGACGTAGACGTAGACGCAGACGACGCAGGCACAGGAACAGGCGCGGGCGCGGGCGCTCTCGACGCCTGACCGGTCGCGGTGCCCGCCCCGCCCCGGGGCGCGAGGCGGGCACCGCCTACGGAGCGAGTACGTCCAGCTCCTCCAGTGCGCCCACCGCGATCTGCCGGGTCAGGGCCTCGGCGCGGGCCGCGTCGCCCTCCCGTACCGCCTCGGCCACCTGGACGTGCAGGGTGACTGCCGCCGGGTCGGGATCGTGGAACATCACCGCGTGCTCGGTGCGCCCCGTCAGCACCTCGGCCACCACGTCACCGAGGCGGGCGAACATCTCGTTGCCGGAGGCGTTGAGCACGATGCGGTGGAAGGCGATGTCGTAACGCAGGTACCCGTCGAGCTGGTGGCCCCGTGAGGTGCTGACCATCCCGAGGGCCGCCTCGGTGAGCTCGGCGCACTGCTCGGGGGTGGCCGTGACCGCCGCCAGTCCGGCCGCGACCGGCTCGATCGCGGAGCGCAGCACGGTGAGGGAGCGCAGTTGGCGGGGGCGGTCGGCGCCGGCCAGCCGCCAGCGGATGACGCGCGGGTCGTAGACGTTCCACTCGTCGGTGGGACGCACGGTGACCCCGACCCTCCGGCGGGACTCGACCAGCCGCATCGACTCCAGCACGCGGACGACCTCGCGGACCACCGTGCGGGAGGCTTCGAAGCGTTCGGCGATCTCGTCCGTGCGGAGCACGCTGCCGGGCAGGTACTCCCCCGCCGTGATCGCGAGCCCGAGCGTGTCCAGCACGTGGGAGTGGAGCCCGTGCCCGGGACTGCCGTCGGTGGTCATGGCGTAAGCGTACGGTGACACCCCGGCGAACCAAAGATGCGACGTTTTCCACCGAGCCCTTGAATAAGTACTACTTAATAGGCTTCAGTGGTGCCCGCACGAACCGATGTCGACGAGGACAGCGAGGTAGGCGTGAGCACCCAGCGCGTCATTGTGGTGATGGGCGTGGCCGGCACGGGCAAGACGACCGTGGGCCGGCTGCTCGCGGAGGCACTGGCCCTTCCGTACGCGGAGGGCGACTCCTACCACCCGGCGGCCAACGTCGCGAAGATGTCCGCCGGCATCCCGCTGGACGATGCGGACCGGTGGCCGTGGCTCGACGCCGTGGCCGAGTGGATCCGCGGCCGGACCGAGCTCGGCGGCGGCGTGGTCTCGGCCTCGTGCCTCAAGCGCGCCTACCGCGACCGGTTGCGCGCCGCGGCCCCCGGGGCGGTGTTCGTCCACCTGACCGGTGAACGGCCGCTGATCGAGCGGCGGATGGCGGACCGCACGGGCCACTTCATGCCCGCCACTTTGCTGGACTCGCAGTTCGCCACGCTGGAACCGCTCCAACAGGACGAGACCGGCGTCGTCGTCGACGTGTCCGGTTCCCCCGAGGAGATCACCGGACGGGCGCTGGCCGCCCTGCGGCGACTCCGTCCGTCGGGGACACCCGGCGCACCCAGGACAACCGAGACAAACGAGACATCCGAGAAACCCGAGACAACCGCGAGCTAAGGAAACGTCACCTTGACCAGTCTCAGTGTCGAGACGCTGGCAGCGGCCGGCACCGGACCGATCACCTCGGCCGGGAACACCCAGCTGGGGATCGCCGTCCTCGCGGGCATCGCCGTCATCGTCCTGCTCATCACCCGCCTCAAGCTGCACCCCTTCCTGGCACTGACCGTCGGCTCGCTGGCCCTCGGGGTCTTCGCGGGCGCGCCGCTGGCCAAGACGATCTCCAGTTTCACCGCCGGACTCGGCGCCACGGTCGCCGGCGTGGGCGTGCTCATCGCGCTCGGCGCCGTTCTCGGCAGACTGCTGGCGGACTCGGGCGGCGCGGACGAGATCGTCGACACGATCCTCGCCCGGGCCAAGGGCCGGGCCATGCCGTGGGCCATGGTGCTCATCGCCTCCGTGATCGGGCTGCCGCTCTTCTTCGAGGTCGGCATCGTGCTGCTGATACCGGTGGTGCTGATGGTGGCCAAGCGCGGCAACTACTCCCTGATGCGGATCGGCATACCGGCACTGGCCGGCCTGTCCGTGATGCACGGGCTGATCCCGCCGCACCCCGGACCGCTCGTCGCCATCGACGCGCTGCACGCGAACCTGGGCGTCACTCTCGCCCTCGGTGTACTCGTCGCCGTCCCGACCGTGATCATCGCCGGGCCGCTGTTCTCCAGGTACGCGGCGCGGTGGGTGGACATCCCGGCGCCGGAGAACCTGGCCGTGCAGCGTCCTTCGGCAGAGCCGGAGCACCGTCCCCGGTTCGGGGCCACCGTCTTCACGGTGCTGCTCCCGGTGGTGCTGATGCTGGTCAAGGCCCTGGTGGACATCGTTGTCAACGACCCCGCCGACCCGGTGCAGCGCGTCGCCGACGTCGCGGGCTCCCCGCTGATCGCACTCCTCGCGGCAGTGCTGGTGGGCATGTTCACCCTCGGCCGGGCGGCGGGCTTCACCAAGGAGCGCCTGGCCACCACGGTCGACAGGTCCCTGGCCCCGATCGCCGGCATCCTGCTGATCGTCGGCGCGGGCGGGGGCTTCAAGCAGACCCTGATCGACGCGGGTGTCGGCCAGATGATCCTGGACCTCTCGAAGAACTGGGCCGTTCCCACCCTGCTGCTGGCCTGGCTGATCGCGGTGGCCATCCGCCTCGCCACGGGCTCCGCGACGGTGGCGACGATCTCGGCATCCGGACTGGTGGCCCCGCTGGCCACCGGTATGTCCACCACCGAGACGGCGTTGCTGGTCCTCGCCGTGGGCGCGGGCTCGCTGTTCTTCAGCCACGTCAACGACGCCGGATTCTGGCTCGTCAAGGAGTACTTCGGGATGACCGTGGGCCAGACCGTGAAGACCTGGTCGGTGATGGAGACCGTCATCTCGGTGGTCGGGCTGGGCTGCGTCCTGCTCCTGTCGCTCGTCCTCTAAGCCCTGCCGTCACAGTGGCGCCTGCCCCGGCCCCACTGTGACGGCAACACCCAGCTAGCAGGTGATGTAGCCGAACTCCACCCTGATGAAGGAGCGCCCGCGAGGTGCGTAGATGTGCACGGGGCTGTTGTCGCCCTTCGGTCCGGCCCAGTCGGAGTTCACCGTGCCGCCGGTGCCCGAAAGGACCCCGACAACCAGGGGGCACCTCCCGTCAGACCGGGTGTCGTAGACGGTTCCGTGCACTTCGGTCCATCCATCGCATTGCCAGATGTCGGCGTACCCTTCGTTCCCGCCGATCCTGTACGCCGCCGAGCACGCATTCGCCCCCGTCGAACTGGCCGCCGCGCTGCCGACCGTCGCGGTGGCCCCCATGAGCAGGGCGCTGCCCAACACCGCAGCGAATTTCTTGTACACCTTCAAGGGTCTCTCCCCACCTCGCACTCGGACGTTCCGTGTGTTGCGACCGTAGACCTGCCGAGCCACGCCGACTGTGTTGCCCGTGCGGAGTACTGGGCAGGCTGTGCACTCGTGCCGGAGGCAGCGACCTGTTCTCATCGCTCCCTGTTGAACGCCGTGACAGGCCCTGGCATGGTGGTCGCCGGATTGGTCTCCGTGGGAGGGGCAGCGCAGTGGGAGAACAGCATCGGCGGGCTCCCGCCCTGTCGCCGCTGCTCGGTGGGGTGGCGCTGTGAGCGCGACCCTGGACACCTCGTCCCTGCCGGCGCGGGACCGGGAGGAGGCGGTCCGGCACGCCGTCTGGGAATCCGTCGTGCGGATCGACATCGACCACCATCCGCCGCCGGAGGACATCTCGGTCAAGGTCAGGCTGAACACGGTCGGCTCCATCGGCATCTGCTCAGGATGGGCGACCGGCCTGACCATACGGCGGACACCGCGGCTGGCGCGGGAGGACACCGAGCCGTACGTCTTTCTGGGCCTCCAGATGACAGGCACCAGCCTGGTGGCGCAGAACGACCGCCAGGCCTTGCTGAGGCCGGGAGAGTTCGCCCTCTACGACACGTCCGTCCCGTACACGCTCGCTTTCGACGTCGGTGTCGATCACCACTTCTTACGCTTCCCCCGCGTCGCGCTCCAGCTACCCGAGCGATCGGTGCGGGAGATGACCGCGGTCGCGTTCAGCTCCGACAACCCCGTTGCCGCCCTCGTATTCGCGTACTTCTCGCGGCTGGCCGTGACGGACGGGCTTCATCACCAACGGCACGCCGAGGCCGTGATGGAGCCCAGCATCGAACTGCTCCGTACGGCCGTCACCTCCCAGCTGGGCGAGTCGCAACTGGCCCGGGAATCAAGGGAGGCGACCCTCAACCTTCGGATCATGCGATACGTGCGGGCGCACCTGCGTGATCGTGAACTGTCGGCCGCGCGGGTCGCCGCCGCCCACGGCATCTCGGTCCGGCACCTCTATACGCTGCTGGCCCGGTCGGGTGTCACACTCGGCGACTGGATCCGGTCCCACCGCTTGGAGGAGTGCCGGCGCGAACTGGCCGCCCCGAACGCCCGATACCGGACGATCGCGGCGATCGGATACGGCTGGGGCTTCATCGACGCGGCTCACTTCAGCAAGGTGTTCAAGCAGGCGTACGGCCTCTCGCCCCGAGCCTGGCGCGACATGAACCGCGCTTCGCCGCCACCCTCCGAGTAGCGTCGGCCGGCAAAGATCCTCCGGATACGCCCCTAGTAGCGCTCGTCGCCGAGCTGCGCAGCCGCCAGGGCGAGGCCGGTCGCCGCGGTGGCGCAGCGGCCGGCGAGGGTCTCCACCTCGGCGCGCAGGGCCTCGGACCGGGGGCCACGCCAGGCCGGTGCGGCCGTCGTCGCGCGCAGCCGTACCGCGTGGGAGCGCAGTGCGGTGGCGTGGCCGCGCAGACTGGCGGGCCGGTGCGGATGGGCGTGCGGGCGGACGTGCGGGTGCGGTGCCCACGGCCGGAGCGCCGCCGCCGGACCTCGGGCGCGCCCCGCGGACCGCGGCGCCCGTACCGAGTCGTCGGCGGGCAGTCCGGACCCTCGGTCGCAAAAGGCCCAGAAGGCGGCGCCCAGTCCGAGGAGCGGTTCGGCCGGCACGGCCCGGCCGGTGGCGACCTGCCAGCCGCCGTGGTCGTTGAACGGGTTCACGTCGGTCAGTGCCTTCCAGGCCAGGACGTCGGCGAAGGCCGGGGCCAGCAGCGAGAAGGCGTGCTCGGCGCCCCGGACGCGCATGATGCCGCGGAACAGACGGGCGGCCTGCGCCTGCCGGCCCTCCTCGGCGGCCCTGAGGACGGCCGCCGCGCCGGGATCCCGCAGGAGTTCGGGCCGGGCGGCGCTCGCGGCCCGGATCCGAACCCGGAGCCCGCACACGGCGACGCTGATCGCGAGGCTCTCGCGGCCCGCGAGCATCCCCGCCAGCCGCCCCGCCCGCGCCACTCCCCGGCCGCGCGGCCCCCAGCCGAGGCCCGCCGGGTCGGTGAGGGTGCGCAGCAGGGTGCGCCAGCCGACCCGGCGATGGCCTCCCCGGGTGAGGGCCGCCGCGGGCAGGCGGCCGCCGAGGGCCAGCCCCGAGGCGTAGCGGGCGGCCTCGCCGACCGCGTCGGCGGCCGCGGCCAGTTCGCGGCACAGTTCGTCGAGCAGGTCGACGTCCGCGTCGCGGGACGCGGAGGTCGCGGCGTCGGGCATGGCGTCCTCTCGTGGTGGCGGGTCGGGGGCGTCAGCGGCGGGTGAGGGCGAGCCGGATGCCCTGCGGGTCGAGCGCCGCGGGCAGCGGTCCGACCGGGTCCAGAGCGGGCCTGCCGCTCCTGACCCGGTGGCCCCGCAGCACCTCGGCGCAGAACGCGGCCGTGAGCAGCAGGCCCAGTTGGTCGCCCGGGCACCGGGAGCCGCCGTGGCCGAAGGGCGCCATCCGGGTGTCCTGGTCCGCGCCCGGGTTCTTCCACCGGCCCGGCACGAACACGTGCGCGGCCGGTACCCGTTCCGGGTCGCGCTGGTGGAACGCGGCGGGCAGCAGCACGGAGGTGCCCGCCGGGTAGCGCACGCCCCGCCACTCGGTCTCGGTGCGGGTGACGCGGATCAGGTCGGGCACCACCGGGTACAGGCGCAGCGTTTCCCGTACGCAGGCCCGCAGTCTGGGCAGTTCGCCCCGGGACGCGCCCGCGGCCGCCTCGGAGGCGGCGGCGTCCTGTTCGGCGGGGTGCGCGCCGAGCAGGAGCAGGGTGCGCAGCAGCGTGGCGGGGAGGGAGTCCAGGGCCTGCAGCCACTGGTGGGCCTGGCCGGCGAGGTCCGGGACGCCGGCCGGCCCGGCGTGGCGGGCGGCCCGGCCGAGGAGCGTGTCCGCGCCGGCCTGGCGGGCGTACTCCTGGATGCGGCGCGCGGCGCGGACCCTGCTCTTGGTGCGGGACCGTCCGAGCCAGCCCGCTAGCTCCTCGTCGGCGGCGGCCGCGTCGCCGAGGACGATGCGGCGGGCGGCTCGGCCCACGGCGTACCGGGCGCGGGCGAGTTCGAGGGTGCCGGAGGCGGTCAGGTGCCGGGCCTCTTCGGTGACGGCCGCCAGGAAGGGTCCGCACGCGGGGTGGACGGGGACGCCGGCGGCAAGTACCTCGGCGGCGGTCTGCCGCTGCTCCGGGCCGGGTTCGGCGTGGGCGCAGCCGAGGCCGGCGGTCTGCGGCGGATCCGCCGCGAGGACGCTCGGGGGTTCGGCGTAGAACCGGCTCACGTCCGCGGGGGCGAGGAGGACGAGGACCGCCTTGCCCGACCGGTCCCGTACGAGCAGGGGCGCGTCGCCGTAGCGGGCCCGCAGTGCGCGCAGTACGGCGGCGGAGGCGCGTGCCGGGGCGGGGCGGGACCGGACGAAGTCCCGGACGAGTGCGGCGGTGCGCGGAAACGACCGTCCTACGGGTGTCCGCCGGCCGGGAGATTCCGCACCGGCATCTCGCACGGCCGGCCCCCGGTCCCCGAGCGGGGTCCCGGCGCGGGGCGGCCGGCCGGCTCCCCCGGCGACCGGGCGGGGCCACCGGTATCCGGCGGGCGGCGCGACGCTCACCCGGGCACCTCCCGGCGCGGACCGCACCGGCAGCCCGGTCCGCTCCGCGAAGGCCCGTACCCGGGCCCGGAGCCCGTCGAGGGCGGCCCCTTGGACCGTACGCATCCGTGTACCTCCGCAGCTGGGAAACCAACGGCCGGTGACATCGGCTTCACCGTACGTCGCCCCCGCGGAGCCCGCGCTCCGAGCGCTACGGCAGGGCGAAGGCGGCGGCGCGGAAGGCGGTGCGCAGGGGGGTGGCGCGGTCGGTCGGGAGGAGGAGGGCCCAGCGGCGGTGGCGCGGGGAGATCCACAGGGCCGGTCCGCCGGGCGCGGGAGCGGGGTGGGTCCAGACGCCGTGCGGGGCGGGGTGCCAGAGGAGGCCGCGGGCGGGGGTCAGTTCACCGGTACGGATGCGCAGGGACTCGGAGGTCCAGGCGCGGGTGATGCCGGCCGGGCCGGACGGGTCCACCGGGGCCCCCGGTTTCGGCGGGTCGGCCGGTTCCGCCGGGTCGGCCGCCCGGTCGGCCGGTTCCGCCGGGGAGAGGAGGTGGCGCAGGAAGCGGACGAGGTCGGCGAGGGGCGCGCGCAGGGTGTCGTCGGCGAACCGGGTGCGGGTCATGCCCAGCGGGTGCCAGACGCGGGTGGCGGCGAGTTCGGCGAGGGGGCTGCCGGACAGGTGCTCGGCGAGGCGGGTGAGGGCGGTGGTTCCGTCGGGGTGGGTGAGCAGGTGGTGCGCGGTGGTGCCGGGCGGGGTTCCGGCGGCGGCCTCGTCCCCGTAGGCGGTGAGCGGGGTGTGCAGCCGCAGCGCGCCCTCCTCGACCAGGCTGCCGATGGCGGGCCACAGGGCGAGGACGGCGGCGAGCCCGCCGACGTCGAGGTCGGCCTCCCCGGCGTCCCCGGGGTCCCCGGAGTGCGAGGCGGCCTCGACGCCCTCGGGGCCGCCGACGGCCCAGACCGCGCCGGGGTCGGCGGAGCCCACGAGGGCCCGGATGTCGTCAGCCTGGTCGCTCAGGAGCGTCATGGTTCCTCACGTTAACGAGCCCGCCGCGGCTCGCGCGGCGCGTCGGTGCGGAATCGGGACTCCCCCACCCGAATGCGCCGCGAAGGGCGGGGCGCCCTGGAGCGCCCCGCCCGGTGGAGCCCGGCCGCTACTGGTTCTTGTCGGGGCGGTCGGTCACCCGCAGGCTGTTCAGGAGGGGCTTGCCGAATCCGGTGTGCGTGACGAAGCGGACGTTGAGCACCCCGTCCGTCACGGTGACGGTGTACGTGCGGGTCAGGGCCGTGTACGTGCCCGCCTCCAGGGAGACGTCCAGCGAGGGCAGCACCTGGGTGCCCTCGGCCAGGACGTCGAAGACGCGCTTGTTCGGCCTGGTGGAGGAGAGCTCCGCGAAGCCCAGCTCCACCGTGTAGGTGCCGTTCGGCACGTTGTCGAAGCGGTACTCGTACATGCCCTCACGGGCGTTGCGGAACAGCCGCTGCTCGTCCGTGCCGGTGATGGTGCGGCTGGTGGACTGGACGGAGGAGTTGCCCTGGTAGCCGTACGAGCCCGCCGTGTACTTGCGGTCCGGGGACCAGCCGTCGCCCAGGGCGTCCGTGCTCGCGGATCCGGAGCCCGCGTCCAGGGCGGCCTGGTAGCGCGGGACGACGACCTTGACCGGGACGGTGAGCACGGGGGTCCGGCCGCTCGCCGACGAGATCTTCAGGTCCGTGGTCAGGACCGCCCCCGGGGTCAGGCCCGCCGTGTCCACCACGAGGGTGAGCGGGGTCTTCCCGCCCGTCGGGAGGCTGCCGCTCCCCGGTGTGGCCGTCAGCCAGGCCGCGTCCTCGGTCACCGTGAAGTCCGTGCCGAGGCCCGGGTTGGTCAGGTCCAGGGTCCGGGTCCGCTTCTGGGCGGCCGGGACGACGACCTCGACGGAAGGCCGGGAGGCCGTGACCCTGCCGGTGCGCAGCGACTGCGTCACCGTCGTGACGTCGGCCGCCCTGACGTCGACCGTCGCCTGGGCGGACTCGTACTGCGGCGCAGTGAGGGAGACGGCCCGCGAGCCGGAGGGGCTCTGGACCACGTAGCCGCCGTCCGCCGCGGTGGTCGCGGAGACCGCCGAGTCGCCGGCGCCGACGGTCACGGTGGCGCCGGCGACACCGTTGCCGTCGTTGGCGTCGAGGACCCGGCCCGCCACCACACCGCTCCTGGTGGTGCGGAAGCCGATGGACAGGCCGTCAGTGATGACGGGGGTGTTGAACGAGTACTTGAAGGCGTCCGTGCCGGCGGCGTTCTCCACGCCGACCGTGGCCGTGGACCCGCCCTTGATGCCGGTACCGCCCGTCCCCTTGTAGGAGTACGAGACGGTGCCGTCCTCGCCGATGGCCGCCGTGAAGGAGAACTTCTCGGCCTGCGCCGACCAGTGGGACACCTCGCGCCACTCGATCACGTAGGAACGGTGCGGGGCGGTGCCGGTGACGGCGGTGAAGACGCCGGATCCGCTGCCCGCCGCGCCGACGACCAGGTCGTCCCAGAAGGGGTAGAGCGCGGCGTTCGGGGTGGCCGCGCTCGGGAGGTCGCCGTTGACGTCGGCGGTGTTGTTGCCGCCGAAGCTGACGGTGCCGTTGGTGCCGATCCAGGCCTGGCCGTACGTCTTGCCGTACAGCGGCAGCGGGAAGGGCAGGTCGACGCGCTCCGTGGTGTTGTCGCCGGTCAGCGCGAGCTGGCGGCTGCCCGGGGTGTACGGGCGGCCGTTCGCGGTGGCGCAGGCGTAGCCGTAGCCGTCGGTGCGCTCGGGCAGGGTGACGGTGACGGTGGTGTCCGCGGCGACGGTGGCCCTGGCCGTGCCGCCGGTGACGCAGCGGGAGGAGTGGGTGGCGTTCACGTCGTAGGTGCCGTGCGGCAGGGTGACCTCGAAGCGGCCCTGTGCGTCGGCGGTCGCGGTCACCGGGGTGTCGGTGATGGTGACGGAGGCGCCCGCGGCGGGTCCGGCGGCGGAGGAGACCGTTCCGCTGAGCTTGCCGGAGGGGGCCTGGGTGAGGGTGAAGTCGCCGGTGGCGGTGGTGTTCTCGGCGACCGCCACCGTCGCGCTCTGCGGCCCGTAGCCGAACTTGGCGGCGGTCAGGCTGTAGTCGCCCACCGACAGGGCGGCGAACTTGTAGGTGCCGTCGGCCGCGGTGGTCGTCGTACGGTCGATCGGGCCGTCGGCGGTCACCTTGGCGCCCGCGACGGGCTCGCCGCCGCCGGAGCGGACGGTGCCGGCGAGTGCGCCGATCGCGCCGCGGGGGGCGGCGTTCACGGCGGCGAGGACATCGAGCCTGCCCTCACCGAAGACGTTGTTGTCGGCGGCGTTGCCGCCGCACTGGCCGCTGTCGGTGTCCTGGGCGGTGCCGTCCAGGAGCGATTCGGTCTGCGCGATGTCGCCTTCGAGGGCGGGCGCGGCGGACCAGAGCAGGGCCACGGCCGCCGCGGTGTGCGGTGAGGCCATGGAGGTGCCGGAGAAGGCCTCGTACCCGCCGCCCGGAACGGAGGAGCGCACGTTCACGCCCGGGGCGGCGATGTTCGGCTTGATGACGCCGCCGGGGCCGGCCCCGCGCGAGGAGAAGGACGCGATGGCGTTGTTGACGTCGAAGGCGCCGGAGCTGTAGGAGCTCGCGTAGTCGCCGGGTGAGCCGCTGGTCGCGCAGCCGGGCCCGGAGTTGCCGTTGGAGAAGGCCGGGAAGATGCCGGCGGCACGCCAGGTGTCGACGATCTGCTGGTACCAGTCGTCGTGCGCGGCGCTGCCCCAGGAGTTGTTCACGATGTGCGGGGCGAGGTCGGGGCGCGGGTTCTGGCCGTTCGGATCGGTCGGGGCGACGATCCACTGGCCGGAGGCGAGCAGGGAGGCCTCGGAGCAGGAGTTCGTCTCGCAGCCCTTGGCGGCGATCCACTTGGCGCCCGGCGCGACACCGATCCTGTTGGCGCTGCCGTCGTCGCCGACCATGGTGCCCATCGTGTGGGTGCCGTGGTCGTTGTTGTCGCAGGGGGCCGCGGCGGCACAGACTCCCGCCGGATCGAACCAGTTGTAGGCGTGGGTGTAGCCGCCGTCCGCGTTCTTGCCCCGGTACTGGTTGTTGACGGCCGGGTGGGTGTAGTCCACGCCGCTGTCGATGTTGGCGACGACGATGCCCTCGCCGCGCACTCCGGCCTGCTCCCAGACCTGGGGCGCCTTGACGCGGTCGATGTTCCACTCGACGGCGTCGGCCGCGGCCTGCTCCCGCTTGCCCTCGGCGGGTTTGGGCAGGTCGACCTTGTCGTCGGCGTCGATCCGGGACACTTCGGGGCGCTGCGCGAGGGTGCCGGCGAGCTTCTCGCCGCCGACGACGCGGACCGCGTTCACGATCCAGTACGAGGTGTACTCGGCCTTGGCGCCTTCGAGGGCCTTGACCAGCTCGGCCTGGCTCCGCGCGGCGTGGTCCTTCTTGGCGCGCAGGACCGTCTCGGCCTTGGCGGCACGTGTCCGCTGCTTCGCCGCGGCACTGAGGTCGGCCGCGCTGTCGAGGTAGACCCAGAAGGCGGCCTTCGAGGAGCCGTCGAGCTGGGCGCGGAGCTTGGGTTCGATCTTGCGCTCGGCCGGACCCGGGGTGGGGCCGCCGCTTCGGGGATCCGCCGTCGGCGCGGCGGCGGCGACGCCCGCGCCGAGGGGCAGGAGCAGGACCGAGGTGAGGGCGGCGAGCGCCGTGCGTAAGTGTCGCCTGTTGCGTTGGGCCACGTGTTGTCTCCTCGTACACCGGGTGCGGGTTGTGCGGGAAGGACGTGCGAGATGTGCGGGATGTGCGCGGGTCATGGTGATTCAGTGCCATGTCCATTACAAGAGGGCCTAATGAGCCGTGCCCGCGCCCGCTGGCCCTTCCCGGCCGCCGGGGCCAGCCTGAAGGCATGACCTCACCCCCCGAACCACCCGGGCCGGGCGTCCCGCTCTCGTCCGCCCGGGGCAGGTGGATCCTGCTGACCACCGTGCTCGGGTCGAGCATGGCCCTGCTGGACTCGACGGTGGTCAACGTCGCCCTCCCGCGCATCGGGCAGGACCTGGACGCCGATCTGGCGGTGCTCCAGTGGACGGTGAACGCCTACGCACTGACCCTGGCCGGGCTGATCCTGGTCGGCGGGGCGCTCGGTGACCGCTTCGGGCGCCGGCGGATCTTCGTGCTCGGTGTCGTGTGGTTCGCGGTGGGCTCACTGCTGTGCGGCATCGCGCCGAACGCCGGGATCCTGATCGGCGCCCGGGCCTTGCAGGGCATCGGCGGGGCCCTCCTGACCCCCGGCTCCCTCGCGCTGATCCAGGGCTCGATCCGGTCCGGGGACCGGTCCCGGGCGGTGGGCCTGTGGTCGGGGCTGGGCGGGGTGGGGGCCGCTGTGGGGCCGTTCCTCGGCGGCTGGCTGGTGGACGGGCCCGGCTGGCGCTGGGTGTTCCTGCTGAACGTGCCGCTGGCCGTGCTGTGCGTCCCGGTCGCGTTGCGCCACGTACCCGAGTCGAGGGACCCGGACGCGAGCGGGCGGTTCGACGTGCTCGGCGCGGGGCTGTGCGCGACGTCCCTGGCGCTGATCACCTACGCGCTGATCGAGGCGCGGGCCGCGGGCGCGCCGGTGATCGCTGCGGCCGTGGGCGGCGTGGTGCTGGCCGTCGCGTTCGTCCACGTCGAACGGCGGCGGCCCGATCCGATGGTGCCGCCGTCGATCTTCACCTCCCGGCAGTTCACGGCCGTCAATCTGGTCACCCTGTGCGTGTACGCGGCCTTCGGCGGCTTCTTCTTCCTCGTCGTGCTCCAGCTCCAGGTGGTGTCCGGTTACTCCGCACTGGCCGCCGGGGCCGCGCTCCTGCCGACCACCGTGCTGATGCTGCTGCTCTCGGCCCGCTCGGGGCAGCTCGCGGAGCGGATCGGGCCGCGGATCCCCCTGACCGTGGGGCCCCTGCTCTGCGCCGCCGGGATGCTGCTGATGCTGCGCGTCGGTCCGGGCGCCTCGTACGTGGTGGACGTGCTGCCCGCGATGGTGGTGATGGGCATGGGCATGGTGACCCTGGTGGCCCCGCTGACGGCGACCGTGCTGGCCTCCGTGGACCCGGGCCGGGCGGGACTGGCGAGCGGCGTCAACAACGCCGCGGCGCGGGTGGCCGGGCTGCTGGCGGTGGCGGCGCTGCCGCTGCTGGCCGGAATGGGCCCCGACGCCTACCTCTCGGCGGACCAGTTCGACGCGGCCTTCGGCCGGGCCATGCCCTGGTGCGCGGGGGCGCTGGTGCTCGGTGCGGCAGTGGCCTGGACGACCGTGCGCACGCCCGCGCCCTGGGCGCCGCACCCGCAGTGCCGTACCCAGTGCGCGGTGACCGCTCCGCCGCTCGAACCCCCGCGGGAGGGCGGCGGAGCTTGACTGAAAATTCAGTCAATGCCACGGTGCGGCCACCTCTCGTCCCCACCCCTTCGGCAGTTCGCATGAATCCCAGCCGCAGAGCGGTGCTGCGATCGGCGGGTGCCGGCGCCGCGGGACTGCCCCTCGGAGCGCTCCACCACCCCCCGAGCAGGCCGCCGCCCGCCGGATGACCGCGCCCTCGGACGACGTGCGGCACCTGCGCACCTGGATGGCCTGGCCCTCCGGTCGCGCCGTCTGGGGGCCCGACCTCGCCGGGGTGCAGCAGGACATCGCGCTGATCGCCCGCACCGTCGCCCGCTATGAGCCGGTGCTGATGTGCGCGGCGGCGGGCGCGGCCGCCACCGCCCGGGCCCGCTGCGGTTCCGCCGTCACCGTCATCTCCTCGGTCCCGGTCGACGACCTGTGGATGCGGGACACCGGCCCCGTCTTCCGCCGTGACGACGCCGGCGCCGTGGACCCGATCGGCCTGGGCTTCAACGGCTGGGGCCGCAAACAGACGCACCGCAAGGACGCCGGGGTGGCGGGGCGGGTCGCCGCGTTTCCCGGGCGCGCGGTCGTCCAGCTCGACGTGGACCGTCTGACGGGCGGCAGCGGGGGCATCCACTGCTCGACGATGCAGCAGCCGGCCGCCGGGTGACGTAGCGCCATGTGCCGGAGGGGCACGGCCGATCCGACGGTGGGCGCGGCCGTCACCACCGCCGGCCTCGTGTGCGTGGCGCGCACGGTGCGCGCCCGGCGCGCCCGCGATCTGCCGGTCGCTCCGCTGCCCCTGCTGCTGGGCGCGCACCAGCTGGCGGAGGCCGCCGTCTGGGATTCCGGGGGCGGCCGCTCCCCCGCCGCCACCACCTGGGCGGTGATCGCCCTGCCCCTGCTGGCCGCGTGGGTGCCGCTCGGGGTGCTGTGCGCGACCGCGCACGCCCTGCTGCGGCCGCGGTCTGCGCGGTCTTGTGGAGGCTTGAATTCGCCTCCACCTGGTGCGCGTTCGCTGCGGTCGCGTCCCTGCTGATCCTGGGTCGCACGGGCCGCCCGGAGGCCGCCGGCCCCGTGACGCGACCGGCCTGAAGTCGCCAAGTTACCTACAGGTATGTAGTGACTTCACACGCTCATAGCAGTAGAACTCGTTCTCATTCAGCCTAGAGTGAGGAACGTCACATGAGCGAGAACGGCGTGCCCAGAACCGGCCCCAACGGATTCTCCCGTCGCGGATTCCTGGCAAGAACAGGTTCTATTCTTGGGGCGGTGGCCCTCTCTGCTCACGTCACCTCCGCTTCGGCGGCGCAGGCCGCCACCGCCACCGCCCCGATCGGCGACGGAGCCCGCGTCCCCGTCCTGGTCATCGGCACCGGATACGGCGGATCCGTCGCCGCCCTGCGCCTGGCCCAGGCCGGCGTGAACGTGCACATGGTCGAGATGGGCATGGCCTGGGACACCCCCGGCAGCGACGGCAAGATCTTCGCCCACACCACCAACCCGGACTACCGCTCCTACTGGCTGCGCACCAGGACCAAGGCGCCGCTCAGCAACTTCCTCGGATTCCCGATCGACAAGGACGTCCCCAGGTACACGGGCATCCTCGACGCCGAGGAAATGGGCGGCATCATCGTCTACCAGGGCCGCGGGGTCGGCGGCGGCTCGCTCGTCAACGGCGGCATGGCCGTCACCCCGAAGCGGCAGAACTTCAGCGCCGTCCTGCCCTCGGTGAACGCCGACGAGATGTACGACACCTACTACCCCCGGGCCAATGCCGGACTCGGCGTGGGCCTGATCGACCCGGCCTGGTTCGACACCGTCGCCTGCTACCAGTACGCCCGCGTCGGCCGCAAGCACGCCCAGCGCTCCGGTTTCCCCTTCGTCTTCGTCCCCGACGTATACGACTGGGACTACATGGAGCAGGAGGCGGCCGGCACCGTCCCCAAGTCCGCGGTCGACGGCGAGATCCTCTACGGGAACAACCACGGCAAGAAATCGCTCCAGCAGACCTACATCGCGGCGGCCAGGGCCACCGGCCGGGTCACCATCTCCCCTCTCCACCAGGTCACCTCGGTAGCCCCCGCCCCGGGCGGCGGCTACACCGTCGGCATCAGCCAGCTGACCACCGACGGCACCGTCACGGCGACCAAGACCGTCACCTCCGACCGGGTGTTCTTCGCCGCCGGCAGCGTCGGCACCAGCAAGCTGCTCGTCAAGCTGAAGGCCACCGGCGCCCTGGCGAACCTGAACGACGAGATCGGCAAGGGCTGGGGCGACAACGGCAACGTCATGTGCGGCCGCGCCAACCACATGTGGGACGCGACGGGCAAGGTGCAGGCCGCGATCCCCTGCGGCGGCATCGACAACTGGGAGGCGGGCGGCGCCTTCGCCGAGGTGGCGCCGCTCCCGACGGGGATCGAGACCTACGCGTCCTTCTACCTGTCCATCACCAAGAACCCGCACCGCGCCCGGTTCTCCTGGAACGCGGCGGCCGGCAAGGTCGAACTCGACTGGCAGACCGCGTGGAAGCAGCCGTCCATCGACATGGCCAAGACCATCTTCGACAAGATCAACTCGAAAGAGGGGACGATCTACCGCACCGACCTCTTCGGCACCAACAAGGTCTGGGGCGACCACCTCACCTACCACCCGCTCGGCGGCGCCGTGCTCGACAGGGCCACCGACAACTACGGGCGCCTGCACGGCTACACCGGCCTGTACGTGATCGACGGCGCGCTCATCCCCGGCAACACGAGCGTCAATCCGTTCGTCACGATCACGGCCCTCGCCGAGCGGAACATCGAGAAGATCATCGCGACCGACCTGTAGCCGGGGCCGGCACACCGAAGCCGGGGCCGACCGGATCCACCGAGCGGCCCCGGACCCATGTCAGTGACCCGGCAGCATGCACACGCTGTCGAGGCCGAGCACGTGGTTGAGCCGGCCGAAGGCCAGCCAGGAGCCGATGCTCATCGTCAGCTCCACGATCTCCAACTGGCTGTAGTGCGCGGTCATCCGCTCCCAGAACTCGTCGTCGAGTCCGTGGTGATCGAGGGTGTACCGCTCGGCGTACTCCGCCGCCAGCCGGGTGCGGTCGTCGAAGGCCTTCGTCGTGCGCCACTCGGTGACCGCGTCGGAGAACTCCTCCTCGACCTTCTCCCCCTCCCGCTCGGTGCGCCAGTCCAGGCAGAAGACGCACCCGTTGATCTGCGCGACGCGCAGCCGGGCGGCCTCGAACTCACGCAGGCCCAGGGTGGTGTGGGCGTACACCGAGAGGGAGAAGTTGGCGGCGGCCATGCCGATGCCGGGGACCAGGTCGCCCCACACGTACTCGATCGGGTGCTGGCCTTCGGGGATGTCGATCCTCATGACTGTTTCCTTCCGAGTCTGCCGACGGCGGGGCGCAGCGGGACGTCGAGGGCGTCGTAGAGTCCTGGCTCCGCCTCGGTGAGCCAGTCGATGGCGCCCACCAGGCGTCCGACGGCGGTGGCGTTGCCGCCGGCCGAGCGGTTGTCGCCCTCGTCGGTGGCCTCGATGGTGACCTCGATGCGGGGGCGGCCTTCGATGACGACCCGGTGGGCGCCGTCACCGCCGTCGGGCGGCGACGGCCAGTCCGGAGCGCACGAGGCGTGGATGCGGGTGACGTGCTCGATGACGAGGCGGGGTTCGCCCTCGACGATGCCCTGCACCTCGAAGCGGATCGCCCCCTGGGTGCCGGCCTCGAAGTCGCCCATCGTCCTGGTGGTCACGGTGGTGTCGAGCGCGCGGCGCTCCGACGTCTCGCGGATCTCGTCCAGTTCGACCCCGAGGGCCCGGGCCATCATGCGGATCTGGCCGCCCCACACCATGGTCGGGATCGAGGGCATGAGCATCATCGGCTCGTGGTCCATGGGCTGGCCCATGCCGACGAGGTGGCGGACGGAGTCCGGCTGGTCGTAGGTGGAGTAGTCGAAGATCTCCTGGCAGCGGATCACGTCGACCGTGGTGCCGAGTCCGCTGAGCAGGAGCGGGAGTACGTCGTTGCCCCAGCCGGGGTCGACGCCGGAGGCGAACAGCGAGCCGCCGCCCTCCGCGATGGCGGCCAGCACCGGATCGCGGAACTCGGGTGGTGCGCTGCGGTGGTCGTAGAGCGGGTACAGCGCGGGGCTGACCACCACCGCGCCGGACCGGACCGCCCGGGTGATGTCGGCGAGGGCGTCGTCGGGGCGGACGTCCCCGGAGGCCGCGTACACGACGGCCTGCGGGCGGCCGGCCAGGACGGCTTCGATGTCGTCGGTGGCTTCGACCCCCAACGGGTTTCCCAGTCCGCCGAGTTCGCCCGCGTCGCGGCCGACCTTGGCTGGATTGCGGACGATGACTGCGGCGAGCTTCAGCGCGGGATGGGCCTCGACGGCGCGGATGGCCAAACGGCCGACGTTGCCGGTACCCCAGACAACCGTGGAAATCATGCGCGGAGGGTAGCTACAGGGCCTGCACCTTTCCAGAGTCGTGCGGCCCCGGGCCGTTACTGGTTTTGGGCGCCCAGGACGAAGAGGAGGTAGACGAAGAAGGCGAAGAGGTGGCCGACGAACAAGTAGGCGATCAGCCGGATCACCAGACCGCGCGGGAACTTCGATTCGATGCGCGCCCGGATGGTGACGGGGTTCTCTCCTCGGGACATGGGTGGGACTCCTCGGCTGTCTGTGGCTCTCGGGGGACTATCGGTGGTGCGTGGACGGGGTGGCTCCGCCGAGGCACAGCCCGGCGAGGCTGCTCTGCAGCAGGGTGTGGACGAACAGCAGGTCGGCTCCGCCCGCGGAGGCCGCGTCGATCCGGTGCGGGGTGAGCGAGTCGAAGTGCGCGCTGTCCCCCGGCTCCAGCAGGTACTCGGCCTCCCCCAGGTGCAGCCGCAGCCGCCCGTGCAGGACGTACAGCCACTCCTCGCCGGGATGGACGCGGACCAGCTCGCCCTGGCTGCGGCCCTGGGGAACGTGCACGCGCAGTGCCTGCATCCCCCGCCCGGGGCCCCCGGCCTGCCAGTACGTCCACCCGTCGGCCTCCCGGGCGCCCGGACCACCGGCCCGTACGATGGGATCGGCGACGGCGATGGTCTCGCCGAGCAGCTCGGAGACGGTCGTACCGTAGGTGCGGGCCAGTGCGAGCAGCAGCGGCAGCGAGGGTTGGCGCCGTCCCGTCTCCAGCCGGGACAGGTGCGCGGGCGAGAGCCTGGCCCTGGCGGCGGCGGCCTCCAGGGTGAGTCCGGCGCGCCGGCGCAGGTCGCGCAGTTGCGGGGCCACGGCGGGCAGCTCGTCGGCGGGGGCGGTGACCGCGTCGGGGTCGGCCGGCGCCTCCGCGTCGGGGACGGCCACGGCTTCCGCGTCGGGGTCGGTCCGGTCTTCGCGACCGGGGGCAGGACCGGGTGTCATGCCCCGATTGAGCCAGAGTCTTGCCTTTCTGGCAATGCGTCTTGCCTCTGAGGCAAATTCAGAGGCGCATTCAGCGCACGCCGCCCTGTTCGAGCACCGTCTCCACCGTGTCGGCCTGGTCCGCGCCCTTGTCCGGGCGGTGCCGGAGCACCCGCGCGAAGCGCAGCGCCACCCCGGCCGGATAGCGCGAGGAGCGCTGCAGGCCGTCGTAGGCGATCTCCACGACGAGCTCCGGCCGCACCCGGACGGTGAAGCCGTCGTCCGAGGTCGCGAGCGCGCGCAGCGCCCCGGTCTGCCAGCGCAGCATCTCGTCGGTGAGCCCCTTGAAGGTCTTGCCGAGCATGGCGTACGTCCCGTCGGCGGCCCGCGCGCCCAGGTGCAGGTTGGACAGCAGCCCGGTGCGCCGTCCGTGGCCCCATTCGGCGGCGAGGACGACCAGGTCCAGGGTGTGCACCGGTTTGACCTTGAGCCAGTTCCTGCCGCGCCGCCCCGCCGCGTAGGCGGAGGCGAGACCCTTGACCATCACCCCCTCGTGGCCGCGGCGCAGGGTCTCGGCCCAGAACTCCTCGGCCTCGGCGACCTGGGCCCGCGCGTCCTCGACCACGAGGCGGCGGACCCGGGCGTGCTCCGGCACGAGCGCGGCGAGGACCGCGTACCGCTCGCGGACCGGGAGGTCGAGCAGCACCTCGTCCCCGGCGGCCAGGACGTCGAAGAAGAGGGGGACCACCGGGAGCGTCCGCCGCGCGGCCTCCACGTCGACGCGCGAGCCGACCCGGCTGGCGATCTCCTGGAAGGGGACCGGGCGGCCGTCCGCGGCCCGGCCGATGACCTCTCCGTCGAGGACGAACCGTTCCCCCGCCAGTGACCGGGCCAGCCCGGCCACCTCCGGCAGCCGGTCGGTGATCTCGTCCAGGGAGCGCGTGTACACCCGTACCTCGTCCCCCTCGCGGTGGACCTGGACCCGGATCCCGTCGAGCTTCTCCTCCACCGCGCAGGGCCCGAGCGCGGCGAGGGCCTCGGCGACCGACTTGGCGGTGGCCGCCAGCATGGGCTGTACGGGCTGCCCGACGCGCAGGGTGACGTCCCGCAGCGCCCGCGCCCCGTCGGCCAGGACGGCGGCGGCCACCCGGGGCAGCGACCCGTCGAGCATCACCGCGCGGCGCAGGTCGGCGGCCGGGACTCCGGCGGCCGCGGCCACGCCTTCCAGGGCCACCGCGTCGAGCGCGCCCTGGCGGACCTCCCCGGAGAGCAGGCTGCGCAGGAACCGCTGCTCGTCCTCGGTGGCCGCGCCGAGCAGGCCGTCCAGGATCCGGCGGCGCCGGGCCTGGGATCCCGCGCCCGCGACGGCGGCCAGCTCCATGACCGCCTCGTCCACGGCGCGGACGGTCAGGCCCGGCTCCGGAGCCGGCTGCACGTCATGCGCGAGGGCGCGCCAGCCGATGCCCGGGCGGCCCTGCGGGAGGCGCCCGGCCAGGTAGGAGATCACCAGCGCGGCCTCCTGCGGGGGCGCGGCGGCGAAGAGCTCCGCGAGCAGGGCGGTCTTCCGCGACCGGGCGGAGGTGCCGGCGACCTCCCGGGACACGCGCGCGACCTCGGCCAGCAGCATGCGGCCATCTTCCCGCCGGGCGGGGCGTCCCGCAGATCGGCCGGGCCGCATACCGGGACCGTATGCCGGGGCCGCATACCGCGGGTGCGGTACGAGGGGCGGTCCGGGTACTCCTCGGGAAGGTGGGGACATCCCCCTGCGGGCGCTCGGGCGGGGGGCACCTGGCGTTTAGGGTTCCCGTATGAAGCTCCGACTGCCCAGGCGACGCCGGGACCGCCTGCTCGCCGGCGCCGCCGCGCTCGCTGTCGTCGCGGGAGCCGGCACGTGGACGGCCGCGGCCTCGGCCACCGCCGGCGACGCGCCGGCCGTGCACCGCCAGGACGCCGTGCTGGACATGCCCGACGCCGCGATCGACACCTCGTACTTCACGGCCGGCGGTGGGGACGGCGAGGGGAGAAAACGTCCCGCTGTGCTCCTCGGCCACGGTTTCGGCGGCAGCAAGGACGATGTGCGCGCGCAGGCCGAACGGCTGGCCCGCGACGGGTACGCCGTCCTGACCTGGTCGGCGCGCGGCTTCGGCCGCTCCGGGGGCCGGATCGGGCTGAACGACCCCGAGTACGAGGTCAAGGACGTCTCCCGGCTCATCGACTGGCTCGCCACCCGGCCCGAGGTGCGGCTCGACGCGGACGGCGATCCGCGCGTCGGCGTGTCCGGCGCCTCGTACGGCGGCGCGGTCTCCCTGCTCGCCGCCGGGTACGACCGGCGGGTGGACGCGATCGCCCCGCAGATCACCTACTGGAATCTGGCGGACTCCCTCTTCCCGAACGGCGTCTTCAAGAAGCTGTGGGCGGGCCTCTTCTTCACCACCGGCTCCGCCGGCGGCATGCAGCCCGCCCAGCCGGGGCCGCAGGCGCCCGACGCACTCGCCGCCCCCGGCTGCGGGCGGTTCCAGCCCGAGCTCTGCTCCATGTACGAGCGGGTCGCGGTGGCCGGGAAGCCCGACGCCGAGGCCCGGGCGCTGCTGGAACAGCGCAGTCCGTCGGCCGTCGGTGCCCGCATCAAGGTGCCGACCCTCATCGTGCAGGGCCAGGACGACTCCCTCTTCCCGCTGGACCAGGCCGACGCCATGGCCAAGGCCATCGCGGCGAACGGCGCGCCCGTCTCCGTGGACTGGGCGGCCGGCGGGCACGACGGCGGCATGCGCGAGGCGGGCCGGACCGAGGCCCGGGTCGCCGCCTGGTTCGACCGCCACCTCAAGGGGGACGGGGGCGCGGACACCGGCCCGGCGTTCCGCGTCTCGCGCTCCGGCGGCATCGACTCCACCGACGGCCAGGTGCAGCTGCGCGGCGCGAGCGGCGACCGGTACCCCGGGCTCGCCTCCGGCCCGGAGCGGTTCGCGCTGACCGGGCGCGAGCAGAGCTTCGCCAATCCTGCGGGCGGGGCGCCCCCCGCCCTGTCCTCGCTGCCCGGCATCGGCGGGCAGCTCGCCGCCTTCGGAGCCGGGTTCTCGCTGGACTTCCCGGGGCAGAGCGCCCGCTTCGAGTCGCAGCCCCTGTCGGAGGACGTACGGATCACCGGGACGCCGACCGTCACCCTGAAGGTGAGGTCGACGGCTGCGGACGGTGCGGCCGTGCTGTTCGGCAAGGTGTACGACGTCGGACCCGACGGCCGCCAGCAGGTGCTGCCGAGTCAGCTGGTCGCCCCGGTGCGGGTGGAGGACGCCCAGCAGGGCAGGTCCGTCGAGGTCCGGCTGCCCGCGATCGACCACGCCGTCGAAGCCGGGCACCGGCTGCGGCTCGTGGTCGCGGCGACCGATCTCGGCTACGCGACCCCGGCCGCGCCCGCCACCTACACGGTTTCGGCCGAGGGCCCGCTGGCCGTCCCCGTGGCCGCGGACGTGCGGACCGCCTCGGCCGGGCTGCCCGCCTGGACGTGGTGGCTGCCGCTGGGCGCGGCTGCGCTGGCCGCGGCGCTGCTGGGGATCCGGCGGACCGGCCGGGGGCCCGCGGGCGCGCGGGGCGGCGTACCGCGGCCGGAGCCCTCGCTGGCCGACGTACCGCTGGAGATCACCGGACTGACGAAGCGGTACGCGACGTCGGAGGACCGGTACGCGGTGCGGGACCTGTCGTTCCGGGTGGAGAAGGGGCAGGTGCTGGGGCTCCTCGGGCCCAACGGCGCCGGGAAGACGACCACCTTGCGGATGCTGATGGGGCTGATCTCGCCGGACGCCGGTGAGATCCGGGTGTTCGGGCACGCGGTGCGGGCCGGGGCACCGGTGCTGTCTCGGGTCGGGGCCTTCGTGGAGGGCGCGGGATTCCTGCCGCACCTGACGGGCCGGGCGAACCTGGAGCTGTACTGGCAGGCCACCGGCCGCCCGGCCGGGGACTCGCACATGGCGGAGGCCCTGGAGATCGCGGGGCTCGGCGACGCGCTGGAGCGCGCGGTGCGCACGTACTCGCAGGGCATGCGGCAGCGCCTCGCGATCGCGCAGGCCATGCTCGGCATGCCGGACCTGCTGATCCTCGACGAGCCGACGAACGGTCTGGACCCGCCGCAGATCAGGGAGATGCGGGACGTGATGATCCGCTACGCGGCGGGCGGCCGGACGGTCATCGTCTCCAGCCACCTGCTGTCGGAGGTGGAACAGTCCTGCACGCACCTGGTGGTCATGGACCGCGGCAGGCTGGTGCAGGCGGGCGAGGTCGCGGAGATCACCGGTGGCGGCGACACCCTGCTGGTGACGCTGGCGGAGCCGGTGGACGGGACTGCCGTCGAGAAGGTGGCGGCGCTGGAGGGAGTGGGTTCCGTGGTGTCCGCGGATCACGGGCTCCTCGTACGGCTCGAAGGCGCGACGGCCGCCGGGCTGATCGCCGAACTCGTACGGCTGGAGGTGCCGGTGGCGGGAGTGGGGCCGCACCGCCGGCTGGAGGACGCGTTCCTCACCCTGATCGGAGGATCGGCATGAGCACGGTTGAGGCGGAGACGGTCCAGGAGGTGGCCCCGGGCTACCGGGCGAGCCGTACGCTGCCGCTGCGCGTGGAGGCGCTGCGGCAGTGGCGCCGGCGCCGGACGCTGGTGATGGGCGGGGTGCTGGCCGCGCTGCCCTTCATCCTGATCATCGCGTTCGCGGTGGGCGGCGGGCCCGGCAGCCGCAACGGCGGAGACGGCCGGATCACCCTCATCGACACGGCGACGGCCTCGGGCGCGAACTTCGCCGCGACCTGCCTGTTCGTCTCGGCGGGCTTCCTGCTGGTGGTGCCGGTGGCGCTGTTCTGCGGGGACACGGTGGCCTCGGAGGCGAGCTGGTCCTCGCTGCGCTATCTGCTGGCCTCGCCGGTGCCGCGGGCCCGGCTGCTGTGGAGCAAGCTGGTGGTGGCGCTCGGATTCAGCCTGGCGGCGATGGTGCTGCTGCCGGTGGTCGCGCTGGCGGCGGGCACGGCCGCGTACGGGTGGGGGCCGCTGAAGCTCCCGGCGGGCGGCGCACTGCCCGCCGGGGACACGGCGGCGCGGCTGGCGCTGGCGGTCGCCTTCGTCTTCGTGTCGCAGCTGGTGACGGCGGGGCTGGCGTTCTGGCTGTCCACGCGGACGGACGCGCCGCTGGGCGCCGTGGGCGGCGCGGTCGGGCTGACGATCGTGGGGAACGTGCTGGACGCGGTCACCGCGCTCGGGTCGTGGCGCGAGTTCCTGCCGGCGCACTGGCAGTTCGCGTGGGCGGACGCCTTGCAGCCGCAGCTGGAGTGGGGCGGGATGGTCAAGGGGGCGGTGGTGTCGGTGTCGTACGCGCTGGTGCTGTTCGCCCTCGCCTTCCGGGGGTTCTCCCGCAAGGACATCACCTCCTGAGGGAGGAGGTGACCGAGCGGAAGAACCGCCAGGCGATCCGGCCGGCGTGGAGTGCTTCGAGGAGCGCCGCCCCGTCGACGACGGCCGCCCGGGAGGTGTCCCGCGGCCCGGCCCGATCGGCCCCGCCGAGCCGGCCCTGCTGCGGCCGACCGCCTACCTGGTCGGGTCGGGGAAGCTCACCACCTCGACCCCGGGCGCGGGCAGGGTCCGGTCGGCGGCCGTCGTGCCCGCGCCCCGGAAGTCGTCGAGCAGGGCGCGGCGCGGCGGTGCACCGGTCAGGCGGCGGGGCCCGGTGCGAGGGCGTCGATCTCGGCGAGGAGCCCGGCCTCCAGCGGGCGGTCGGCGACGGCCGCGTTGGCCCGGACCTGTTCGGCCGACGTGGCTCCCGCGATGACGGAGGAGCAGCCGGGCTGGGCGGAGAGCCAGCCGATGGCGAGTTCGAGGACGCTGCGGCCGTGCTTCTCGGCCAGGGCGGCCAGCGCTTCGACCACGTCGAGCCGTTCCTCGGTGAGGTACGCGTCGCGGCCTTCCAGGCGGGAGCCGGCCGGGACGGGCGCGCCCCGGCGGATCTTCCCGGTCAGGAGCCCGTTGGCCAGCGGGAAGTACGGGAGCACGCCGACGCCGTAGTGCAGGGCGGCGGGGACGAGCTCGCGCTCGGCCGATCGTTCCAGCAGCGACCACTGGTTCTGCGCGGAGACGAAGGGCACCGAGCCGGTCTCGCGGGCGACGTGGGCGGCTTCGGCGAGCTGCCAACCGGTGAGGTTGGAGTGACCGATGTAGCGGACCTTGCCCTCGGCGACGAGTTCGGTGAGGGCGGCCAGGGTCTCGGCCATGGGGGTGGTCGGGTCGGGGCTGTGCAACTGGTAGAGGTCGATGTGGTCGGTGCCGAGGCGGCGCAGCGACTCCTCGACGGCCCGGCGGATGTAGGCGCGGCCTCCGCGGGCGCCGGCGGCGGGCCCGTACTTCATGTCCATGCCCGCGAAGCCGAACTTGGTGGCGAGGACGACCTGATCCCGGCGGCCCTTGAGGGCTTGTCCGAGGTGGCTCTCGGAGCCGCCGAGGCCGCCGTAGATGTCGGCGGTGTCGAGGAGGGTGATGCCCGCGTCGAGGGCGGCGTCGACGACGGCGCGGGTGGCCTGGGCGTCGAGCCGGCCGCCGAAGTTGTTGCAGCCGAGCCCGACGGCGGAGACCTGAAGGCCCGAACCGCCCAGGGAGAGATAGCGCATGCGTTTCCTGCCTCCGTGTCGCTGCCGTGCCTGACCGGCCGTCGGGTCAGTCTAGAAGCCCGGCCTGGCGCTCGCCCCGTCTCACGGCGGGGTGACGACCGTGGGGCGGCCGGGGCCGGGCCGGTCGCGCAGCGGCAGTCCGGTACCGGGGGCGCTCCAGTTCAAGGACGGGGAGCTCGTTGGACGCGCTGGACGCGCTCGACTCGCTGGCTTCGCTGGTCCCCGGGCCCCGGCGGGGCGGCGGGGCGGCGGGGCGGCGCGGAAGGCGAAGTACAGGGGGCCACCGCTCGTCCGTGGCGTAGCCGGCGCCCGCGGTCTCCCCGTGGCTCTCGGGCGTGAAGCGGACGAGGGCGTGGGGGCGTGCACGGGTTCCAGCAGCTGCTGCGGCTTCCGGACCGTGCCCGGACCGTGCGCACCTCACGGGCCGGTGGGAGTCATGGCCGAAGGGTGACATAACGTGCCCTCCATGAATCAGGAGCACATAGCCGGGGATGGCGAAGGCGCGAGCGCAGGCGCAGGCGCACGCAGGCGGCGGTTCCTCGCGATCGCGACGGGTGCGGCCACGGCGGCCGGGCTCGGGGCCGTGGCCGGCTGTGCGAACGGCGACGGCGGCACCGACGGGCAGGGCGGGACCCCGTCCGGCGGGACCCCGTCCCCGTCGGGGAAACCTTCGGCCGCGGGACCCGGCGCCTTCGACGTCAAGGCCGAGAACGCCCGTCCCGGCCACGCCGACTGGCCGGTCACCAGGGCCGGAGCAGCCCGGGCCATCGAGGGCTTCGCGGACCGGGTCAGCGTCCTGCCCGGCGAGTCCCTCGGCCTGCACGTGTCCACCACCGCACCCCGGTTCACCGTCTCCGCCTACCGGATGGGCTGGTACGGCGGGGCCCGGGCCCGGCTGGTGTGGCGTTCGGAGGCCCTGCCGGGGGTGCGGCAGCCCGAGCACACGGTGGATTCCGGGACGCGGATGGTCCGCACCCGGTGGACCCGTACCACCACGGTCGACACCAAGGACTGGCCCGAGGGCTGCTACCTGCTTCGGCTCGACGCGCAGGGCGGCGAGGGCCAGCGCTTCGTGCCGCTCACCGTCCGGTCGGCGGCGACGGCAGGCCGTACGGTCGTGGTCAACGCGGTCGCGACCTGGCAGGCCTACAACCGGTGGGGCGGCTACGGCAGCTACGACGGACCCGACGGCGGCTACGCGGCGCGGTCCCTCACGGTCAGCTTCGACCGGCCGTACGACTACGACGACGGCGCGGGCCTGTTCCTGGTGTACGAGGCACCGCTGATCGCGCTCGCCGAGCGGCTCGGCATACCCCTGGCCTACACGACGACCACCGACGTGGCCCGGGAGAAGCGGCTGCTGGAGGGGGCCGCGGCGGTCCTCTCGCTCGGGCACGACGAGTACTGGTCGCCCGAGCAGCGGGCCCACGTCACGGCGGCCCGCGACGCCGGTACGAACATCGCGGTCCTGGGCGCGAACTGCTGCTTCCGCCGGATCCGGCTGGAGGCCTCGGAGCTGGGCCCGGACCGCACGCTGGTCTGCTACAAGTCCTCCTACGACCAGGACCCCGGATTCAAACGGGGCCACCCGGCAACCGTGGACTTCCGCTCGGCGCCCGGCGCGGACCCGGAGAGCTCGTTGCTCGGCGTGATCTACGACGGCTATCCGGTGGACGCCCCGTACGTGGTGACGAACCCGGGCCACTGGCTGTTCGAGGGCACGGGCGCCAAGGCGGGCGACCGCTTCGAGCATCTGGTGGGGGTGGAGTACGACAAGGTGAACACCGCGTTCCCGACGCCCCGGCCACTCGAGATCCTGGCGCACTCGCCCGTGGTGTGCGAGGGCCGGCCCAGCCATCAGGACACGGCGTACTACACGGTGCCGAGCGGGGCAGGGGTCTTCGCGACCGGCACGATGCGGTGGGTGGAGGCCCTGGACGCGACGGGCGCCGGGCGCGCGGGCTCGAACCACGGCCTGGACGCGCGCTGCGGCGCGCTGACGACCCGGGTGACGGAGAACCTGCTGCGGGTGTTCGCGGCGGGGCCGGCCGGCCGGACGCACCCGGCACAGGACAACGTCAAGGCGGTGTACGGGGGTTCGTGACGGTCGGGCGGCTGGCGCCGGCCGACGGGTGGTGCCCGCTTTCACGGTGGACTCGGCCCGGAATCGGTGCCTAGGATCGTGAATGCGGCATCGCGTGTCGGTCACCGGCTGGGTGAGGCATGGAGGTGACCGCGACGTGCCTTTCGGAGGCATCCACTCATGTCAGTCGCACTGAACCACACGATCATCCACTCCCGTGACAACCGGGAGTCCGCAGAATTCCTGGCGCACATCCTCGGCCTCGAAGTCGGCGCCGAATGGGGTCCGTTCATCCCCGTGGAGACGGCCAACGGCGTCACCCTGGACTTCGCGACCGTCCCGGCCGGTTCCCTCACCGCTCAGCACTACGCGTTCCTCCTGTCCGAGGAGGAGTTCGACGCGGCCTTCGGGAAGATCCAGGCCGCGGGGGTCGCCTACTTCGCCGACCCGCACGGCAAGCACCCCGGCGAGATCAACCACAACGACGGGGGCCGCGGCGTCTACTTCACGGACCCGGCCGGGCACGGAATGGAGATCATCACCCGGCCGTACGGATACCAGGAGGACGGCGCCGCATAGGCGCGGACACACCCCGCCGCTCGGTGCTCGGGTCTCCCGGGGAGACGGCAACGCCCGGACGGGAGCGGAGCCCCCGTCCGGGCGTTCGGCACGTTGTGCCGTGTGGCAGGGGCGGCAGGATTCGAACCTGCGGCCTTCGGTTTTGGAGACCGGCGCTCTGACCAGCTGAGCTACACCCCTTCGGTGGGACCTACGATGACACGGCCCGCGCCGAAGATCCACCGAATTCTTCGAGCAACCGGGTGGAACTTCGCCGTCTTCGTCGGCACCAGCCCTCGTGGGTGGCGGGGGCCCATGGCGGGGAGGGCGGGGGGAGGAGCACGGACAGGGCGATCGGCGGACAACCTCCGGGCGTACGACGACCCGCGGTCCGCTTCGGCACGCCCTTCGGCTTCCTCGCCGTCGACCGGACCCCGCCGCCGGTTCTCACCGCGGGCCGGGTCGCCGCGCCCTATACGGTCGGCGGATGACCTCAGAGACCACCACCGCGGGCGCCGCGGGCACCTGGCAGCTCGGCGACCTGACCGTCAACCGGATCGGCTTCGGCGCGATGCGGCTGACACAGCTCGCCGACGGCTCCCCCAGCGACCGCGAGCGGGTGACCGGCGTGCTGCGCCGCGCCGTCGAGCTCGGCGTGAACCACATCGACACCGCCGCCTTCTACTTCTCCGCGTTGCGCTCCGCCAACGAACTGATCAACCGCGCGCTCGCCCCGTACGCCGACGACCTCGTCATCGCCACCAAGGTGGGGCCGGGCCGCGACCCGGCCGGGCAGTGGTGGTGGGCGGAGCCCGGCCAGCTGCGCGGGCAGGTGGAGGAGAACCTGCGTCAGCTGGGCCGGGACCACCTGGACCTGGTCAATCTGCGCGTCCCCCGCCGCGAGAGGTCCGGGTCGGTCGCCGAGCACTTCGGGGCGCTCGCCGAGCTCCGCACGGCCGGTCTGATCCGGCACCTGGGCATCTCCAACGCCCGGCCCGACCACCTCGCCGAGGCCCGGGCCATCGCACCGGTGGCGTGCGTGCAGAACCCGTACGGGATCGGCTCCCCGGCGGAGGACCACGCCTTCCTGGACGCGTGCGGGGAACAGGGCGTCGCCTTCGTCCCGTTCTTCGCGATCGCGGGCGCGGGCAAGGAGGCGGGGGTGACCGGCGAGGACGCCCCCGAGGTACGGGCCGTGGCCGAGGCCCACGGGGTCTCGGCGGCCCAGCTGCGCCTGGCGTGGACGCTGAACCGCGGGCCGCACGTCCTGGCCATCCCGGGCACGGGGAACCCGGACCACCTGGTCGAGAACATCGCCGCGGGGTCCGTGCGCTTCACCGCCGAGGAGATCGCGCTGCTCGACTCCCTGTGATCCGGCGGTGTTCGGCCGCCAGAGCCGCCGTCTGTGCGAAGGCGGGGACGCGCCCGGTGCCCCCGCGGCCGGAGACGGACAGGGAGGCGGCCGCCACGCCGTAGGCCACCGCGTCCGAGAGGCTGTCGCCGAGGGCGAGCCGGGCGGTCGTGGTGCCGGTGAGACAGTCCCCGGCCCCGGTCGCGTCGACGGGATCCGGGTTCACGGGGACGGGCTCGTACCGGACGCCCGTCCCGTCGTCCAGCAGCAGCCGGCCGGCGCCCGAGGTGACCACGACCGTGCGGGCGCCGAGCGCGCGGTAGCGGGCGGCGGCGGTGCGCGGCTCGCCGGTGTCCACGAGGGCGAGCGCGTCGGCCGGGCAGGAGGTCTTGAGCAGTCCGGTCAGCGGGGCGACGGCGGCCAGCAGTTCCCGGGCCCGGTCCCGGCCGGTCAGCCGGGGACGGAAGTTGGGGTCGTACGAGAGGTGCCCGCCGGCCCGGTGCACGAGGTGCGCGGCGGCCAGCACGGCGTCGTGGCTGCTCGGTGACAGGGCGCCGGTGACACCGCTGGTGATGAGCGCCGTGGAGGCGGTCAGCAGGTCGCACCAGGACTCGACGTGCGCGGGCGAGAGGGTGGAGCCGGCGCTCCGGGTGCGCCAGTAGACGAACTCCCGGTCGCCTTCGGTGTCGGCGCAGAGCAGGTAGGCGCCGTTGGGGCGCGGAGCGCGGCGTACGTGGGAGACGTCCACGCCGAGTTCGGCGGCGCGGCGCAGCATCGGGATGCTCAGCTCGTCGTCGCCGACCACGGCGAGCAGGGCGGTCCGGGCACCGGCCGCCGCGGCGGCGGCCGCCGCGTTCAGGGCGTCGCCGGAGTAGGAGATGCGGGCCGTGGTGCCGTCGGCGGCCTCGCGGAGGGCGGCCTCGGCATGGATCTCGACGAGCACCTCGCCGAGCACGAGGACGTCGTACCCCCCGGTCACCGCGGGTCCTGGCCCGGGGAGCCGACGCGGGACCCGCAGCACGGTCGGGCGAGCTCGGCGAACACGGCGGCCAGTTCGGCCGGGTCGGCAGGCAGGCCACCGCCGATGCCGACGGCGGCCGCGCCGGCGGCGAGCCAGTCGGGGACCTCGCCGGGCCGGATCCCGCCGGTCGGGATGATCAGGCCCTCGGGGAGGACGGCCTTGACGGAGCGGACGAACCGCGGGCCTCCGACGTGCGCCGGGAAGACCTTCGCGGCGCCCCCGGCCCGGACGGCCGCGGCGATCTCGCCGGGGGTGAACCCGCCCTCGATGAAGACGGCTTCGCGGCGCCCGGCGACCTCGCGGACCTCGGGGGCCGGATGGGGGGAGACCAGGAAGCCGGCGCCCGCGTCC
This sequence comes from Streptomyces sp. NPDC056224, assembly GCF_042267665.1. NCBI lineage: Bacteria > Bacillati > Actinomycetota > Actinomycetes > Kitasatosporales > Streptomycetaceae > Streptomyces > Streptomyces sp. NPDC056224. The sequence goes on along the minus strand of NZ_JBHJTK010000004.1, from coordinate 89,726 downwards.
AGGGCGGTCTCGGCCTGCGCGGTCGTGGTCACCGTGCCGACGCCGACGAGGGCGGGGCGGCCGTACGCGTCGGTGAGCGGGGCGGTCCGGGTGACGGCGGCGGCCCAGCCGGGGGTGGAGGTGGTCAGCTCGACCGCGCGGCAGCCCGCGGCGAGCAGGGCGGCGGTGCGGCGGACGGTCTCTTCGGCGTCGGCGTCGCGCAGCACCGGCAGCAGGCGCTGGGCGGATATCACGGCGTACGGATGGCAGGGCAGGGGACAGGACAAGGGACCCTCCCGATGCGTTCCACGTAGCGGAACGTCGTATCGTGTACCGGAACCATGTGGTCTAGACCCTACACAGAGCGGGAGTTGTCGTGTCAACGGAAGAAGCCGCGGACCACGTCCCGGAGGGCGCGCGCGGCGGCCGGACGTCCGCCGCCGGATCCGCACTGGAGAAGTCCCTGCGCATCCTGGAGGCGGTGGCGGCGCCCGGCGGGCCGCACCGCCTCTCCGAGGTGACGGCGGCGGCCGCCGTGCCCAAGTCCAGCACCTTCCGGATCCTCGCGTCCCTCGTCGACCAGGGCTTCGTACGCCAGGAGGGCGAGCGCCGCTACGGGGTGGGGCCCCGGCTTCGCGGGCTGTCCGCGCTGGTGAGCGGCGGGGAGCCGGCGAGCATCGGGCGCATCCTGGACGAACTGCGCCAGGCGGTCGGCGGACAGACGGTCCATCTGGCCCTGCACAGCGGGGAGACCCTCACCTACATCCGCAAGCTGGAGGGCGGGCAGCCCTTCCGGACGGCCTCCCGCGTCGGCATGCGCATGCCGCTGCACACGACCGCCATCGGCAAGAGCATCCTGGCCCACCTGTCCGCCGGGGAGGTGCGGGACCTGATCGCCGCCACCGGACTGCCGCCGCGGACGCCGAAGTCGGTCACCACCGCAGAGGCGCTGCACGCGCAGCTCGCGGCCGTCCGCGCCCGGGGCTTCGCGCTGGACGACGAGGAGAACGAGCCGACCATCCGCTGCGTCGGCGCCGCGGTCCTCGGACCGGACGGCCGGCCGATCGGCGGGGTCAGCGTCACCACCGTGACCTTCCTGGTCTCCCGGGAGGAGATCGAGTCGTACGCGCCTATGCTGCGCGCGGCCACACAGGCACTGGCTCCGCTGCTGTGAACGGCCACGGAGCCTGACGGAGCGGCCGGTGGCGGGCACCGTACGGGGGGATGCCATGCTGGCGGCGTTGCGCCAACCGGCCCAGGGCGACTCCTCGACCAGGCGCTACGCGCGGCCTTCCGTTCCGGAGGAGGCGGCGGCGGAAATATCTTCGGACAAGAATTCCGGATAAGCGTTATCGAGGCCCCTCTCGACGGTCTCCCATGCATTGGGCATCATCGACCGCCGGTACGGACAGGGAACATCACATGAGCACTCAGCACACGGCAGCGCTGGTGGCAGCGGCCCGCGCGGGCGATCCGCGCGCGCAGGACGACCTCGTCAGCACCCATCTGCCGCTCGTCTACAACATCGTCGGGCGGGCGTTGAACGGGTCCTGCGACGTGGACGACGTGGTCCAGGACACCATGCTGCGGGCCCTCGACGGGCTGGGCGGCCTGCGCGCGGACGAGAGCTTCCGGTCCTGGCTGGTGGCGATCGCGATGAACCGCGTACGGGCGCACTGGCAGGCCCGGCAGAGCGGCTTCGGCGAGAGCACCCTGGAGGCGGCCGGGGACGTGGCGGACCCGGGGGCCGACTTCGTCGACCTGACGGTCGTACGCCTGAACCTCGCGGGTCAGCGCCGCGAGACGGCCCGCGCCACGCGCTGGCTGGAGCCCGACGACCGGGCCCTGCTGTCGCTGTGGTGGCTCGAGTGCGCCGGGGAGCTGACCCGGGCCGAGGTGGCCTCCGCGCTGGAGCTGACCCCGCAGCACACCGCCGTACGGGTGCAGCGGATGAAGGCGCAGCTGGAATCGGCGCGCGTGGTGGAACGGGCCCTGGGCGCCCAGCCGCCGTGCGAGGAGCTGCGGACGGTCGTGGCGGGCTGGGACGGCCGGCCCTCGGCACTGTGGCGCAAGCGAATAGCCCGGCACGCGCGGGAATGCGTGCGGTGCTCCGGCCTGTGGAGCGGTCTGGTTCCGGCGGAGGGGCTGCTGGCCGGTCTGGCCCTCGTCCCCGTCTCGGCGGCCCTGCTGGCAGGGATGAGCACGTCCGGGGCGGCGGACTTCGCCCCCGCGGGCTCCGCCTTCCCCTCCGGCGCCGGAGCAGGCGTTGGGGCAGGCGCCGGGGCAGGCGTTGGGGCCGGGGCCGACTTCTCCGACACGGCGGCGGACCTCGGCCTGGACGCGACGTCGTCGGGTGGCGGGCGGGGCGCGCTGCGCAGGCGCAGGCAGAGCCGGCGCCGGGTGATCGGCGGTGCGGTGCTCGCCGCCTGTGTCGCGGGCGGCGGACTGGTGTACCTCGGCACACTCCCCGGTTCCGGCGGCGCGCAGGCGGGCGACACCCCTCCGCCGGCGCCGCTGGCCGCGCTCTCGGCTACCGAGTCCGCGCTCCCCTCGGAGTCGCCCTCGCCCTCCGCTTCCCCCTCGCCGTCCGCTTCCCCGTCCCCGTCGGTCTCCGCCTCGCCGAGCCCGTCCGCGAGCCCGACGAAGAGCCGCAGCAGTTCACCGAGCCCGCGGACCTCGGCGCCGGCCCCGGCCCCCGCCCCGCAGGGCGTCGCGGGCCAGGTCGTGGCCCTGGTCAACGCCGAGCGGGCGGCTGCCGGCTGCGGCCCGCTGAAGGAGGACCCGCAGTTGCGGGCCGCCGCCCAGGGCCATTCCGACGACATGGCGGGCCGGAACTTCTTCTCGCACACCAACCCCGACGGTGCGGACCCGGGCACCCGGACGACCTCCGCCGGGTACCGCTGGTCGACGTACGGGGAGAACATCGCGCGCGGCCAGCAGACCCCGCAGTCCGTCATGGACTCCTGGATGAAGAGCCCGGGACACCGTGCGAACATCCTCAACTGCTCCTTCAAGGACATCGGCGTCGGCATCCACCAGGGTTCGGGCGGTCCCTGGTGGACGCAGAACTTCGGAGCGCGCTGAGCCGCTCGGTTCAGGGCCGGACGCCGGGCAGCCTCCCCCGCCGATGGAGCGGGGGCGCGGCATGGAGATCCGCCCGGCGGCCCCGAAGGTGAGGGCGCGGGGCGCCGACGTTCGCTCCGCCGCGCGCTGGTCGGGGTCGGCGTCCCCCGTACGGCCAGGACGGCCGGGCGGTCAACGGCCAGGTGGTCAGGACGGCCGGGACGGCCGGGCGTTCAGGCGGCCGGGACGGCCATCGAGACGGTTTCGGCCGGCCCGGCGGGGCCGGGCGACGTGAGGACGGGCTCCGGGAGCCACGGCCCCGCGCCGGTGTCAGCGCCCGGGCGGGCGCCGCGCGTCCGGCCCGCTCGACATCGGCTGGAGCGGTTCCCCGCCTTCTCCACCCTTTGCCTCAAAATGGAGGCAGGATAGGAGCTGGAGGCAAACCGGCCGATCACAGTGGCAGGGTGACGCACGATGGCGAAGAAGGATCTCCGCCCGCACCAGCGCGAGGCCGTCGACGCCGTGGTGCGCGCGCTGGAGCTGCCCGCCGGGGGCCGGGTGCCCGCGAGTGGGCTGCGGACCCAGGTGATCATGGCCACGGGCTCGGGGAAGTCCCTCGTCGCCGTCCGCTCGGCCGAGGAACTGCGGGCCGGGCGGGTGCTGGTGCTGGTCCCCTCCCTGGATCTGCTGGTGCAGACCGTCGCGGCCTGGCGGGAGGGCGGCCGCAGCGGGCGGTCCCTGGCCGTGTGCTCGCTGCGCGGGGAGGACGCGGGCGTGCCCACGACCACCGATCCGGCCGAACTGGCCCGCTGGGGCGGCCCGTCGGTGGACCGGCTCACCGTGTTCGCCACGTACGCCTCGCTGGGCCTGGGCACCATCGAGCGCGCGCATCTCGCCGGGCTGGCGGGCTGGGACCTGATCGTGGTCGACGAGGCGCACCGCACCTCGGGCCGGATCGGCAAACCCTGGGCGGTGGTGCACGACAACGCGCGGATCCCCGCCGTGCGCCGGCTCTACCTGACGGCCACGCCCCGCGTGTGGCAGGACGGCGAGGAGACGCCCGAGGAGGGTGCGGGTCCGCGGCGGGGCGGCGAACTCGTCGCCTCCATGGAGGACGATCCGCAGGGGCCGTTCGGCGCGCGCTGCTACACGCTGTCCCTGTCCGAGGCCATCGACCGCGGCATCTGCGCGCCGTACCGGGTGGTGTGCGTGGACGTCACCGATCCGCAGTTCCGGGCGGCCGTGCTGCTGGGCCGGGACGGCCGCTCGGACGCCGTGCGCGGGGCGCGGCTGGCGGCGCTGCAGACGGCGCTGGTGAAGGCGGCCGCCCACGAGGGGTTCCGGCGCACGCTCGTGTTCCACCACCTGACCAAGGAGGCGGAAGCCTTCGCGGCCGGGCTCCCGGCGGTGGCGACGCGGCTGCGGCTCACGAGCCGCCGGCCGCAGCCGGTGTACCCCCGCACCGTCTGGGCGGACTGGCTGTGCGGGCAGCACACGGCGGCCCACCGGCGGCGGGTGCTGGGCGCGTTCGCGGACGCCCGGGTCGCCGAGAAGGCCTTCCTCGGCAGTGTCCGGGTGCTGGGCGAGGGGGTGGACACCAAGGAGTGCGACTCCGTCTACTGGGCCGACGTACGGGGTTCCATGCCCGACCTGGTGCAGGCGGTCGGGCGGGCGCTGCGGATCCGGCCCGGCGAGGGGAAGGTCGCCTCCCTGGTGGTGCCCGTACTGCTGGGACCCGAAGAGACGCCGGAGACGATGCTCACCTCGCGGGCGTACGGGGACCTCGCGCGGCTGCTGGAGGCGCTGCGGGCGCACGACTCGCGCCTGGTCGAATCCCTGGCCCAGCCGCAGACGCCGAGCCGGACGGCCGCGCCTGCCGCGTCGGCCACGGCGGCTTCCGGTCCGGGGGCCGGTGCGCAGGCGCTGCTGAGCTTCTCCACCCCCCGGGATCCGGCGCTGCTGGCCGCCTTCGTCCGGCTGCGGGTGCTGCATCCGGAGCGCGAGCACTGGCGGCGCGGCGTCGAGGCCGCCCGGATCTACGCCGCCACGGCCGGGGACCTGAAGGTGCCGTTCGGCTTCAAGGTGCCGGCGGGCGACGCGGCGTGGCCACCCGGGCTGGCCCGGTTCCCGCTGGGCCAGTGGATCGCGGACGCGCGCCGCACGTACCGCCGGGGCGCGCTCGGCCGGGAGCGGGTGGCGCGGCTCGACGAACTCGGCATGGTGTGGAGCCACTTCGACGTGGCGTTCGAGGAGGGGCTCGCGGTGGCCCGCGCCTGGGCGGCGGAGCACGGCCACCTGCTGCCGCCGGTGGACGCGACCTGGCGCGGCGCCCCGGTCGGGGTGTGGGTCAAGAACCAGCGGGCAGCGGCCCGCCGCGAGGGGCCGGGAGCCCTGTCGGCGGACCGCCGCGAGGCCCTTGAGGCGATCGACGCGTCCTGGTGTCCCGCCTGGGAGATCTCCTGGCAGCGTGCCTTCCACCTGACCCGGCTCCATCTGGACGCGGGCGGCGGGCTCCCGTCGGCGCCCGGCGAGGTGCTGGTCCAGGGCGAGGACCTGGGCGGGTGGGTCCGTACCCAGCGCCTGAACTGGGAGCGGCTGTCCTGGGCGCAGCGCTGGCTGCTGGAGCACACCCTCGGGATGACCCCGGCGACGGAGGCGGAACGTCCGCCGCCGCGCCGCAGTCACGCCGCCGCGTGGGCCGACCACCTGGAGGCGGCCCAGCGGTTCCACGCCCGCGAAGGGCACCTCAGGGTGCCCCGCACGCACGTGGAACCGGGCGGCGGCCAGGAGCTGCGGCTGGGCTCCTGGATCGCCAACCAGCGCTCCCGCGCCGCCTCCCTCACCCCGGAGCGGGTGAGGGCCCTGAACGCGCTGGACATGCGCTGGTAGGCGGAGCGGGAACCGCTTCAGTGGTGGAAGCCGGACCGGGGCGCGGCGGCGGGCACGGGCGGGGGTGCGGCTTTGAGTTGCTCCACGGCCCGGCGCAGGTCGGCGACGAGCAGGGCGATCTGGTCGCGGGTCACGCCGTGCCGGACGAGGACGCGCTGGATGACCGTGTCGTCGCGGTCGGCCGGCAGCGGGTACGAGGGCACCTGCCACCCGCGCATCCGCAGCCGGTCGGAGAGGTCGTAGAGGCTGAAGCCCGCCGCGGCCGGGTCGGTGAGCGTGTAGGAGACGGCGGGGAGGGCGCCCCGGCCGTCGTAGAGGAGGGTGAAGGGGCCCATCGCGGCGATCTCGGCCGCCAGGTACTGGGCGGTGTCGGCGCAGGCCTGCTGCACGCGGCGGTAGCCGCCGCGGCCCAGGCGCAGGAAGAGGTAGTACTGGGCGATGACCTCGCCGCCGGGGCGGGAGAAGTTGAGGGCGAAGGTGGGCATGTCGCCGCCCAGGTAGTCCACGCTGAAGACGAGGTCCGCGGGCAGCAGGTCGGCGGTGCGCCAGACGATCCAGCCGACGCCGAGGGGCGCGAGTCCGTACTTGTGGCCCGAGGTGTTGATGGAGGCGACGCGCGGGAGCCGGAAGTCCCACACCACGTCGGGGTGGAGGAAGGGGGCGACGAAGCCGCCGCTCGCACCGTCCACGTGGATGGGGACGTCCCAGCCGTGCTCCGCCTGGATCCGGTCCAGTTCGGCGGCGAGGTCGGCGACGGGCTCGTAGTCGCAGGTGTAGGTGACGCCGAGGATGGCGACGACGCCGATGGTGTTCTCGTCGACGTACGCGGCGAGCTGATGGGGCCGCAGGCCGGTGGCGCCGGGTTCCAGCGGGACCTGGCGCAGCTCGACGTCGAAGTAGCGGGCGAACTTATCCCAGCAGATCTGGACGGGGCCGCACACCAGGTTGGGCCGGTCGACGGGGAGGCCCTGGGCCTGTCGGCGGGCGCGCCAGCGCCATTTGAGGGCGAGCCCGCCGAGCATGGCGGCCTCGCTGGAGCCGGTGGTGGAGCAGCCGGTCCCGGTGGTGCCGGCGGGGGCGTGCCACAGGTCGGCCAGGATGTTGACGCAGCGGGACTCGATCTCGGCGGTCTGGGGGTACTCGTCCTTGTCGATCATGTTCTTGTCGAGGCACTCGTTCATCAGGCGGTGCACGCCGTCGTCGGACCACGTGGTGCAGAAGGTGGCCAGGTTCTGCGCGGCGTTTCCGTCCAACAGGAGTTCGTTGTGCAGGAGTTGGTAGACGACCTCGGTGGGCGAGTGGTCGTCGGGCATCCGGTACTTGGGGAGGATCTGTCCGCTCAGCGCGGACGTGAACACGTCCGAGGCGGCGTCGGGGGCGCCGGTGTCCTTCGTCTCATGGAGGGCCATATCCGGACTATAGGGGAATAGCGGACATTTTCCCCGATCTCGCGCCGCACCTTCCGGCCGACTCCGCAGTGTGACCGCCCCCATAGCGGTGCGGTCGAACCGAAAGAATTACCGACTAGTAGCATTTACACAGGAAATCCTCCTGCCTCGGCTGCCGCTGCCGCTTCGAACGGGAAGATCGCGGCATTCGTTCTATATGAAACTTATCCACTGATGTCCGGATAGCGGTCAACTGCCCCTGGCGCCCTGATAGTTCTTCGGCCATGGACAAGATCACCCGTCGGCAGGCCTTGGGCACCACTGCCGGCGCACTCACCGCCCTCGGCCTGGCGGGCGTCACCGCGCACGCGGCCGCCACCGACTCCCGGGCCGCCACCACACCCGCCGGCCCGATCGACGAGGTGTACCAGGGCCGACGCATCCGGATAACCACCGACGGCGGCGGCCACCACGGCGGCCACCACTCCCCCGGTCTGCCCACCGTGCGGATAGACGGCCGCGAGCTGCACGTGATGCGCAACGCGGACGGCACCTGGATCAGCGTGGTCAACCACTACGAGACGTACGCGGACCCGGCCTCGCTGGCCAGGGCCGCCGTACGCGAGCTCCAGGGCGCCGAGCTCGCGCCGTTCGCACCGATGGGAGGCACGGCATGACCGTCCGCAAGAACCAGGCCGCGCTCACTCCCGAGGAGAAGCGCGCCTTCACCAACGCGCTGCTCGAACTGAAGCGCACCGGCCGCTACGACCGGTTCGTCACCACCCACAACGGCTTCATCATGAGCGACACCGACTCGGGCGACCGGGTAGGGCACCGCTCGCCCTCCTTTCTTCCCTGGCACCGCCGCTTTCTGCTCGAGTTCGAAGCGGCTCTGCAGGCTGTGGACGCGAGCGTTTCGCTCCCGTACTGGGACTGGACGGCGGACCGCACCACCCGCTCCTCCCTCTGGGCCGCCGACTTCCTCGGCGGCACCGGCCGGGCCCGCGACGGGCAGGTCCTCGACGGCCCGTTCGCGTACGCGACGGGCAAGTGGAACATAGCGGTACGGGTGGACGCGCGCGCCTACCTGCGCCGGGCGCTCGGGGCCGGCGTCGCCGAACTGCCGACCAAGGCGGAGGTGGAGGCCGTACTCGCCATGCCCGTCTACGACACGGCCCCCTGGAACAGTGCCTCGAACGGCGGCTTCCGCAACAGCCTGGAGGGCTGGCGCGGCGCCAACCTGCACAACCGGGTGCACGTGTGGGTGGGCGGCCAGATGGCCACCGGCGCCTCCCCCAACGACCCGGTGTTCTGGATGCACCACGCCTACGTGGACAAGCTGTGGGCCGAGTGGCAGGCCCGTCACCCGCAGTCCGGCTACCTGCCGGCGGCCGGCACGCCGAACGTCGTCGACCTGGGTGACACGATGCGGCCGTGGAACGACGTGACCCCGGCGGACATGCTGGACCACCGGAAGTTCTACACCTTCGACACCGAGCCGGCCGCCGCCGCGAGCCAGCGGTAGTGCAGTTCGGGGCGGCCGACCTGGCCGTACCGGGGAGTGCGGTCCGCGCGACCGGTGTCCACCAGGTGTTCCAGGTACCGGCGGGCGGTGATCCGGGAGATCCCGGCCGCCTCGGCCGCACCCGCCGCGGTCAGCCCCTCGGCCGCCGCCCGCAGCAGCGCGGCGACCCGGTCCAGGGTCGGGGCGCTCAGCCCCTTCGGGAGCTCCGCCGGGCGGGGTGAGCGCAGGGCCGCCATCGCGCGGTCCACGTCGTCCTGGCCGGCGGCCTCCCCCGCCGTCGCACGGAACTCCGCGTAGCGCAGGAGCCGTTCGCGCAGGGTCGGGAAGGCGAAGGGCTTCAGCACGTACTGGACCACGCCGAGCGAGACGCTCTCGCGGACCACGGCCAGGTCACGCGCCGACGTCACCGCGATCACGTCGACGGGATGCCCGGCGGCCCGCAGCCCGCGCGCGAAGCGCAGGCCGTTCCCGTCGGGCAGGCCGAGGTCGAGCAGCAGCAGGTCGACACGGGTCCGCTCCAGGGCCCGGGTGGCCTCCGCGAGCGAGTGGACGGTGCCGACGGCGGTGAAGCCGGGGACCCGGCCCACGTAGAGAGCGTGCGCGTCGGCGGCGACGGGGTCGTCCTCGACGATCAGGACCCGTACCTCGGGCGCGGTCACGGCCGGGGCTCCGGTCGCACAGGGAGGCGTACGGTGAACTCGGCTCCCCCGTCCGGCTGCTGGGCCGCCTCGGCGGTGCCGCCGTGGCGCTGCGCCACCTGCCGCACGAGGGCCAGGCCGAGCCCGCGCCCCTCTCCCTTGCCGGACCAGCCGCGCCGGAACACGTCCACCCCTTCGGGCAGGCCCGGGCCGCTGTCGGCCACGCGCAGCAGCAGTCCGTCGGCGCCGGAGCGCACGGTGACCGCGATCCGCCCGCCGGGGACGCCGGTGAGCGCGTCCATGGCGTTGTCCACGAGATTGCCGACCATGGTGACCAGGTCCCGGGCCGGCGGAGTCCCCGCCGCGCCGTCGACGGCCGTGCTGTCGGGGGTGACGACCAGCTCGACGCCCCGCTCGTGTGCCTGGGCGGCCTTGCCGAGCAGCAGCGCCACGAGCACCGGTTCCCCGACGGCGGTGACCACCTCGTCGGTGAGTGCCTGCGCCAGTTCCAGTTCGGCGGTGGCGAACTCCACCGCCTCCTGCGCGCGGCCCAGTTCGATGAGCGAGACCACCGTGTGGAGGCGGTTCGCCGCCTCGTGGGCCTGGGAGCGCAGGGCCTGGGTGAAACCGCGTTCGTGGTCCAACTCCCCTGTCAAAACCTGGAGTTCGGTGTGGTCGCGCAGGGTGACCACGGTGCCCCGGCGGCCGCCGCCCGCAACGGGCGAGCTGTTGACGACGAGTACCCGGTCGGCGGTCAGGTGCACCTCGTCCACCCGGGGCCGGTCGGCGAGCAGGGCGCCGGTGAGCGGCGCGGGCAGCCCGAGGTCCGCGACTCCGGTGCCCGTCATCGCGTCCCGCAGGCCCAGCAGCTCCCGCCCGGCGTCGTTGATCAGGGTGATCCTGCGCTGGCCGTCGAGCATCAGCAGCCCCTCGCGCACCCCGTGCAGGGCCGCCTGGTGGTAGTCGTACATCCGGCTGAGCTCGGCCGCGTTCATCCCGTGGGTGTGGCGGCGCAACCGGGCATTGACGATGTACGTGCCCGCCCCGCCGAGTGCGAGGGCCGCGGCGGCGACCCAGCCGAGCGCGGTGAGCTGGGAGGCGAGCCGCGCGCTGATCGCACGGACGGTGATCCCCGCGCTGACCATGCCGACGACGCGGCCGTCGTCGGTGAGGGGGGTGACGACGCGGATCGAGGGGCCGAGGGTGCCCGTGTAGGTCTCGCTGAACGTCTCGCCGCGCAGGGCGGGGGCCGTGTTGCCCATGAAGCGCTCGCCGATCCGGCGCGGGTCGGGGTGGGTCCAGCGCCGCCCGGCCGGATCCATGATCGTCACGAAGCCGACCCCCGAGTCGACCCGGACCCGCTCCGCGTACGGCTGGAGCCGGGTCGTGGGATCGATGCCGCGCCCGGCCTCCCGTACGGCCTCCTGGACCGACGGGGAGTCCGCGACCGCGCGGGCCACGGCTCCGGCCTGGCGCCGGGCGGCGTCCTCGGCCTGGCCGCGCGCGGTGGCGTACGCGAAGACGGCGCATCCGGCGACGACGACGGCGACCAGCAGCACCTGCATGGCGAAGAGCTGGCCGGCGAGGCTGCGCGGCGGCCGGGGCAAACGGAACATGGCGCTCAGTGTGCACCGGCTCGTGAACTCAATGAACGCAAGGGTGACCGGGGTCACAGCGCTGGGTGATGGTCCTCCCGGGACGTATTCACCACAGGAGGCATCGTGGCCGCCAGGCGCGACAGAACGCACTATCTCTACATCGCGGTGATCGCCGCGGTACTCCTCGGCATCGCCGTCGGCTTCGCAGCCCCCGGCGTGGCCGTGGAGCTCAAGCCGCTGGGCACCGGCTTCGTCAACCTCATCAAGATGATGATCTCACCGGTGATCTTCTGCACGATCGTGCTGGGGATCGGCTCGGTCCGCAAGGCCGCCAAGGTGGGCGCGGTGGGCGGACTCGCCCTCGGCTACTTCATGGTGATGTCCACGGTGGCCCTGGCCATCGGTCTGCTGGTGGGGAACCTGCTGGAGCCGGGCAGCGGACTGCACCTGACCGAGGCCGCGCGCCACGCGGGCGAGGCCCAGGCCAAGGCGGGCGGGGCGCAGAGCACCCCGGAGTTCCTGCTCGGGATCATCCCGACCACGCTGGTGTCCGCCTTCACCGGGGGCCAGGTGCTCCAGACGCTGCTGGTGGCGCTGCTGTGCGGGTTCGCGCTCCAGGCCATGGGAGCCGCGGGCGAGCCCGTGCTGCGCGGGATCGGGCACCTGCAGAAGCTGGTCTTCCGGGTACTGGCGATGATCATGTGGGCGGCGCCGGTGGGCGCCTTCGGGGCGATCGCGGCGGTGGTCGGAGCGACAGGCATCGACGCGCTGAAATCCCTCGCCGTCATCATGGTCGGCTTCTACACGACCTGTCTGATCTTCGTCTTCGTGGTGCTGGGCACCCTGCTGAGGGTCTGCACGGGGGTCAGCGTGTTCGCCCTGCTGCGCTACCTAAGCCGGGAGTTCCTGCTCATCCTGTCCACCTCCTCGTCCGAATCCGCGCTGCCGCGGCTGATCGCGAAGATGGAGCACCTGGGGGTGTCGCGCCCGGTCACCGGGATCACGGTGCCGACCGGGTACTCCTTCAACCTGGACGGGACCGCGATCTACCTGACGATGTCCTCGCTGTTCGTCGCGGAGGCGATGGGCAAGCCGCTCGCGCTGGGCGAGCAGATCTCGCTGCTGCTGTTCATGATCATCGCCTCGAAGGGCGCGGCCGGGGTGACCGGCGCCGGCCTCGCCACGCTCGCCGGCGGACTCCAGACGCACCGGCCGGAACTGGTGGACGGGGTCGGCCTGATCGTGGGCATCGACCGGTTCATGAGCGAGGCGCGGGCCCTGACCAACTTCGCGGGCAACGCCGTGGCCACCGTGCTCATCGGGACGTGGACCAAGGAGTTCGACCACGGACGGGCCGCCGAAGTACTGGCCGGGCGGCTGCCGTTCGACGAGACCACGCTGGTCGACGACGCACACGTCGAACCGGCGGGCGCCGTACCGTCCCAGACGGCCGACGCCAAGGAAGGCGTACCGGTGTAGCCGGTCCGCCCCGCAGGGGCCGACCGGGCAGGGCTCGCCCCCACGGTGCCCAGCCCGGTCGGCCCCGACTACTCCCGGTAGGGGCTATTTTCAGCCATCACCCTGAGAACGCGCGTGCTGTAAAAGGTACTTCCATACCGGGGCACGCGTCTGACATCTTGCGTCCACCACTCGTTTCGTACGGCCCGGTAGGTGCCATCCGCACCGCCGGGTCATCGGAGGACGCATTGATACCCCACATATCCAGCCGACCTCGACGTACCCTCGTGCTGGCCGCCACGCTCGGCGCCGCACTCGCTTTCGGGGCTCCCGCCGCGCTCGCGGGCACCGCCCCCGTCTCTCCCTCCGCCCCCGCCTCCGCCCCGGCGGCCGCGGCGGCGCCCCGGGCCGCGGCCCCGACTTCCCAGAGTGCGACCTGGGTTGCCGGCACCCGTGCCTACCTCGTGATCACCGCTCCCGGTGACAGCTCGGCGGTGCGTGCCGCCGTCGCCGCCAACGGCGGTACGGTCTTCACGAACTACGACGCCATCGGCGTCATCGTCGCCCACTCCGCCTCCGGCACCTTCGCCACCACCATGCGCGGTGTGGCCGGGGTCCAGCAGGTCGGCGCCACCCGCACCTCGGACGTGCCGGCCGACGCCTACAACCCGGCGCTCCCCGCCAACCCGGCGCAGGCCACCACCCCGTCGGGCGAGCCGGTCCGCGCCGACATGACCCAGATCAAGGCCGACCAGGCCTGGGCCGTCACCACCGGCTCCCCCACCGTCAAGGTCGGCATCCTCGACACCGGTGTGGACGACCAGCACCAGGACCTGGCGCCGAACTTCAACGCGGCGGACTCCGCGTCCTGCGCCTACGGCAAGGCCGACACCCGCACCGGCTCCTGGCGCGACGTGGGCACCCACGGCACGCACGTGGCCGGCACGGTCGCGGCCGCCAAGAACGGCAAGGGCGTCATCGGCGTGGCCCCGAGCGTGAAGATCTCCTCGGTGCGCATCGCCGAGCCGGGCTCCTCGCTGTTCTTCGCCGAGAACACCGTCTGCGGCTTCATGTGGGCGGGCGACCACGGCTTCAAGGTCACCAACAACAGCTACTACACCGACCCGTGGCAGTTCAACTGCCCGGACAACGCCGACCAGGCCGCGATCATCGAGGGCGTCAAGCGCGCCCAGGAGTACGCGGAGGGCAAGGGTTCGCTGCAGGTCGCGGCGGCCGGCAACTCCAACATCGACCTGGCCAACAAGCGGACCGACACCGAGAGCCCGAACGACTCGACGCCGGTCACCCGCACCATCACCAACGCCTGCCTCGACATCCCGACCGAACTCCCGGGCGTGGTCACGGTCTCGGCGATGGGCACCACCGCGAAGGCCTCGTACTCCAACTTCGGCCTGAACGTCATCGACGTCACGGCCCCCGGCGGGGACGCCACCGGCATCTACAGCACCCAGCCGGGCGGCAAGTACGGCACCATGAGCGGCACTTCGATGGCCTCCCCGCACGTCGCCGGCGTGGCCGCGCTGCTGGCGAGCACCAACCCGGGCATCACCCCGGCGCAGCTGCGCGACAAGCTGGCCACCCAGGCCAACGACGTCGCCTGCCCGTCGGACAGCCGCTGCACGGGCACCACGGCCAAGAACGGCTTCTTCGGCGAGGGCCAGGTCGACGCGCTCAAGGCGGTGGGCTCCACCCCGCCGCCCGGCAAGTACTTCGAGAACCTCGGTGACGTCGCCATCGGCGACAACACCACCGTGGAGAGCCCCCTCACCGTCAGCGGGGTGACCGGCAACGCACCGGCCACCCTCAAGGTGGGCGTGAACATCGTGCACACCTACATCGGTGACCTGAAGGTGGACCTCGTCGCCCCCGACGGCACCGTGTACACCGTGCACAACCGCGCCGGCGGGAGCACCGACAACATCAACACCGTCTACACCGTGAACGCCTCCTCCGAGGTCGCGAACGGCACCTGGAAGCTCCGGGTGAACGACAACGCCGGCGGCGACATCGGCAAGATCGACTCCTGGAACCTCACCTTCTAGGGGTTCCGGCCGGACGGGGCCGTCGGGGGCAGTGCAACTGCACCCCGGCGGCCTCCGTCGGTTCCGCGACCGGGTCTCCGGGTCCGGCACGGCACACAGGCACACCGGGACACCGGGACACCGGGACACCCCTCAGCGTGTGCGCAGCACGCAGTCCCCGCAGAAACCGCCGCCCGGCACCTGGTAGTAGAGGCAGCAGCTGCGCCGTACGAAGGCCATCCCGAGCCCGTCCTCGTGGACGAAGGTGCCGGTGCCGGCCAGCGGCCCGCCCTCGGCCAGCAGGGCGGCCGCCAGGTCCACGGCCGCCCGGCCCGCAACCCGGTCCGTCAGCACCCGGAGCGCCCCGACCAGCGCCGACGCGGCATTCCCGCGCAGCACCTTGGGCGAGACCCGCAGCCGCTCCCGCAGGCCCGCGTCGAGCAGGGCCAGGTTCCCCAGGACGCTCCCGCCGAGCTCCCCGGCCGGCAGTTCCCCCGGCTCGGGCAGCCACAGCTCCAGTGATCCCGCTCCGGGCAGCCGCCACCACACCCGGTCGGCGGCCAGGTCCGGCACCCGGCCGGCCAGCGCCGCGCACCCCAGCCCGATCGACCACAGGCGCGAGGCGATCCCGAGCTGCGCGGTGGAGGCGGCCGTGCGCCCCGGTCCGCTGCCGATCCGCCGCCCCACCTCGGCCGTGTACGGCTCCAGGTGCTCCCCGTACAGAGCGGTCAGCGGCCGGAAGCCCGGGCCGGGCGGCTCCTTCCCGTACGGCACGGTGAAGAACGGCCCCACGGAGGCCAGCTGCCGCAGTACGCCGTCCACGTCAGGCCTCCGGCGCGGTCGTCGTGAGCCCTCGCAGCATGCGTGTCCTCCAGGTCGGGGTGACAGCCCGGCCGGGGTGTCAGCCCGACTGTACGACGGCCCCCGCGGACTCGTGACGCCCCTCCCGGGCCCGGCGGACCGCCGGGCCCATCCCGTACGAGGCGGCCAGGAGGAGCGCGCCGAGCAGCAGCCAGCCCGGGATCCCCCACACCAGGAGCAGCCCGGTCAGCACCAGCGGGCCGGCGGTCCTGGCCACCGGCACGCCGGTCCCGAAGAACCCCTGGTACTGGCCGATCCGGTCCGCGGGAGCCAGCGAGAAGCCGATCTGCCAGGAACCGGCGGACTGCCGCATCTCGGCGTCCGCCTGGAGTACCGCGCCCAGCACGAGCAGCGCGGCGGCCGCCCGGCCCGACCCGGGCAGCGCGGACGCGGCGAACACCGCGCAGGCGGCGGCCATGACCAGCCCGGACACCCGCACGGCCCGCCGCGCACTGTCCAGATCGGTGACCGGCCGGGCCCGGCGCACCTGGAACAGCATCACGGCGACGGTGTTCAGCACGAACAGCGCCGACACCAGCCAGCCGGGGGCGTGCGTGCGCTCCACGGTCCACAGCGGGATGGCGAGGGTGAGCAGCGGCATCCGCAGCAGCAGGATCGCGTTCAGCAGTGTGACCAGGGCGTACGGCCGGTCGCGGAGCACGGCCAGCCGGGGCTCCCCGGCCGTCCGCCCGGCAACCGGCGCCACTGCGGGCAGGCGCAGCAGGACCGCGGCGCACACCAGGAAACTCACGCCGTCCAGCACGAACACCGCGAGGTAGGCCCGCTCGGTGTCCGCGCCCAGGGGCGAGGCCGCCGGCGGCCGCACCGAGCGCCAGTCCGCCGTTGAGCGCGGACTGGAGGTGGGCCAGCACCCCGGTCCGCCGCTCCGGCGCGACCAGGCCCGCGAGCAGCGCCTGCCGGGAGGCCGCCAGCCCGCACTGGGCGGTGGCGTACACGACGACGGTGATCAGGAAGGCCCCGAAGGACCGGATGAAGAGGAGGGCGAGGACCGGGACGGCCGTGGCCACCGCCAGGGACGCCGAGGTGCCCCGCGGCCCCCGCCGGTCGGCGAGCGCGCCCAGCGGTACCCCGGCGACGGAACCGACGGCCCAGGCGACGGTCAGACCGAGAGCGGTCTGCGCCGGCGAGAGGCCGACGACCCGCGTGAAGTACAGCGCCGAACACACGTAGTAGGCGCCGTCTCCGACGGAATGTGCCAGCTGGGCCGCGGCCAGTCGGCGCGGCGCCCCGGGCGGGGGCAGGAACGCGATCGTCACCGGGCCATTGGAGCAGCCGACCGGCCCACCCGGCTGGGCCATTCGGGGCTTCGTCCGGCGGTCCAATTCGCCCCGCGGGTCAGAGGCCGGCGAGGAACTCCAGGAGCGCCCGGTTGAAGGCCTCGGGCTGCTCCACGCCCGGCAGGTGACCGGCCCGCCCGATGACGGCGAGCACCGAGTGCGGCATCAGCGCGTGCAGGGCCTCGGCCTCCGCGACCGGGGTGTAGACGTCGTCCGCGCCGACGACCACGAGGCAGGGCTCGGTCGCCCCGGCGAGTACGGGCCGGTAGTCGGGGCGCTCGGCCCGGCCGCGCAGGGCGGCGGCCGCGCCCTCGGGGTCGGTGGCGCGCATCATGGCGCTCACCCGCTCGGCGGCCTCGGGCATGCCGGTCACGTTGTAGGGCGCCAGCATCTTGTCGATGACTTCTTCGGCGTACGGCCCCATGCCTTCGGCGAGCAGCCTGTCGGCGAGTTCGCGGCGGTGCTTCGCGCCCTCTTCGGTCTCCGGCAGGGGGGTGGTGTCGGAGAGTACGAGGGCCCTTACCAGACCCGGGTGGCGCAGCCGCGTCTCCATGGCGATCTGCCCGCCCATGGACACACCGCCGACGACCGCTTGTTCGATTCCCAGCCGGGCGAGGAGAGCGGCGATGTCATCGGCGAGATCAGCGAGCAGGGCCTTGCCGGCCAGCACCGGGCTTTCCCCGTATCCCCGCAGGTCAGGGGTGATCACACGGTACCCGGCGGCGGTCAGGGCGGCCGTCTGGGGGGCCCACATCGTGCGGTTGAACGGATGTCCGTGGATCAGGATTACGGGCGCTGCGGCACGGGGACCCAAGTCGTCGAAAAAGAGGTTCACGCCATTGCCAAATTGGGGGTTCATGAGAGCACTTTAAGGAGCTACATTGAGCCACTCGCGTTCACCTGACAGCTCGTTGCCTTTCACCCGTGTTTTGCACGGGGGGCGACGTCAGGGACGCAGACTGTGCAACCACCCCACCGCCCAGAAGGACCGAAGGCTCCGTGCCCGTACCCGTACTCCTCGCCGGCCGCTCCGTGCGGCTCGAGCCCCTCGCCCCCCACCACACCGAGGCTCTGGCCGTGGCCGGGGCCGAGGATCGTACGACTTACGCCTTCACTCCCGTACCCCACGGCGTGCAGGCGTCCCACGAGTACATCGACCGTGCCCTCGCCGATCAGGCGGCGGGTCGATCGGTCCCGTTCGCGGTGGTCAGAGCCACCGACGGGCGGGTCGTCGGTTCGACCCGGTTCCTGGAACTCGACTACTGGCAGGGGCCCCTCGTGTGGCCCGCCGTGCCCGGCGTCCCGTTCGGCGATCCGGCGACGGCGATCCCCGATGCCGCCGAGATCGGCAATACCTGGCTGTCCCCGAGCGCCCAGGGAACCGGCATCAACACCGAGGCGAAGCTGCTCCTGCTCCGCCATGCCTTCGAGACCTGGGGCGTCCGGCGCATCTCACTGCGCGCGGACGCCCGCAACGGGCGCTCGCGGGCCGCGATGGAACGTCTCGGCTTCACCTGCGAGGGGGTCCGCCGGGCCCATTCGCGGGGGCTCGACGGCGCGGTCCGCAGTACGGCCTTCTACTCGATCCTCGACGAGGAGTGGCCGGCCGTGCGGTCGATCATCGAGATGAGGCTGTCGGCCGGCGCGCAGCGCAAGCGGCGCCGCAAGACGCTGATCCCGGCGTAACGGTCGCGCCCGGGCCTCGCCCCGGCCCTCCTCATCCGAGGAGGGCCGGGGCGAGGGCCGATGCCATGAGCCGGGCGGGGGCGCCGCTCCCGTCGGCCGGTACGGAGTACAGATCGGCGCCGAAGTCTCCCGGCAGGGAGTAGACGACCGTCCGGTCGTCCGTCCACACCACCTGGTCGTCCACGCTGCGCTCCTCCGCGAGGGGGGTCTCCGCGCCCGAGGCGAGGTCCAGCGCGTACAACCGCCAGGGCGCCTCGGCCGGCAGGTCCGGCACCCGCTTCTTGAACACCACCCGCGTCCCGTCGGGCGACAGGGAGGGGCACTCGACGTTCTCGCGCAGGGTGGTCACGGTCCGCGCGGCCAGGTCGCCGCGGACCAGGTGGGTGCGGCCGCCGGTGGCCAGCGTCGCGTAGAAGGTCCGCTCGTCGGCGGCGAAGGTGACCCCCCAGAAGTTCACGTCGGCGCTGCGGTAGGGCCTGCCGTCCTTGAGGATCGTGAAGTCCTCCAGTGAGGCGTCGAGCCTGCCGGTGCGCAGGTCGAGCACCGAGGTCCGGGTGGAGAAGTCGGTACCGGCGTAGCTGTCCCCGCCGACGAAGACGGTCCAGGCGGCGAGGTGGCCGCCGGGCGAGACCCGGGCGCGGGTGGGGACGCCGGCCAGCGCGTGCGCGGAGACCTGCTTCAGCCCGGCGTCGAGGACGACGGCCCGGTAGCCGTCCTGGACCCCGCCCTTGTCGACCCGGAGGCAGATCCCGGTGCCGGCTGCGGCGTGGAAGCGCAGGCAGCTCACCCCGGACGCGGTACGGGCCCCCTCGGGCGCGGCGGCCGGGACGGTGGCGAGCTCGTCGCGGTGCGGGCCCCAGGCCATGTTCCGGAACACGATCCGCGGGCCGTCCCCGGCCGGGGCCAGGGAGACCGCCCCCCGGGTGATCTGCGGGCCGCCCGCCCGCGCGTGGTTCTTCTCGTCCGCCCGCGAGGAGGCCCGCAGGAAGGAGTGCACGGCCACGGCGGCGAGCAGGACGACGAAGGCGGCGAGGATCAGGATCCGGCGCTGGGGGGTCATGGGGGCCTTTCTCGTATCTGTCACACGGTGGGGATCAGTCCGCGGCGGGGCGCAGCCGGACGCACACGCCGACGGCGGCGGCGAGCAGCACGCATGCGACGGCGAGCGCGGGGCGCGGACCCCAGACGGTCCAGGCGGCGCCGAAGCCGAGGGCGGCGGCGAAGCGGGCGAGGGCCTGGCCGGTCTGGACGAGGGCGAGGCCGCCGCCGCGGTGCTCTTCGGGGACGGCCGCGGCGGCCGCGGCCATCAGCACCCCGTCGGTGGCTGCGTAGAAGCCGCCGTGCAGCAGGAGCACCGCGTACGGCAGCCACGGGTGGTGGCCGCCGGCGAGGAGCAGCCCGTACGCGAGCAGCAGCGCGAGGTGGCCGCCGAGGAAGACGCGCCGGCGGCCGATCCGGTCGGCGAGCCGCCCGAGCGGCAGGGCGAGGAGGAAGAAGGCGGCGGCGGTGCCCAGCGGCAGCAGGGCGAACCAGCGGTCGGCGAGCCCGGTGGCGCGCTGGAGCAGCAGGAAGACGAAGCCGTCGCTGACCGTGCACAGGCCGAGCAGCAGCGCGGACAGGCCGGTCCGGCGCAGGTCGCGGCCGCGCAGCAGCCCGACGGAGGCGCGCAGGGAGACACGGACGGGGACGCCGTCGGCGCCCGCGGCGGCCCGGGCGGGGGCGGGGCGGCCGGGGACGAAGAGCACGAGGACGAGGACCCCGAGGGCGGCGACGCAGGCGCTGACGGTGAAGACGGCGTCGTAGCCGTCGGCGGCCCCGCGCAGGATGAGGAAGGCGAGGACCGGGCCGACGAGGGCGCCCGCGGTGTCCATCGCCCGGTGCACGCCGAAGGCCCGGCCGCGGTCCTCGGGGGCGGCGGCGAGGGAGATCAGCGCGTCGCGCGGCGCGGTGCGCAGGCCCTTGCCGGTGCGGTCGAGGGCGAGGACGGCCCCGATGGCGGGCAGGGTGTGCGCGAGCAGCAACAGCGGCTTGCACAGGGCGGAGAGGGCGTAGCCGGCTCCGGCGAGGGCCTTGTGGCGGCCGAAGCGGTCGCCGAGGTGGCCGCCGGCCAGCCGGACCAGCGCACCGACCCCGTTGTAGAGGCCGTCGAGCAGGCCGAATCCGAGCGGGGAGAGCCCGAGTCCGGCGACGAGGTAGAGCGGGAGCACGGCGGCGACCATCTCGGAGGAGATGTCGGTGATGAGGCTGACCGTGCCCAGGGCGAGCACCGTGGGCGCGAGCGCGGCGCGCCGCCCGGGGCGGGTGCCCCGGGCGGCGGCCGACTGCTCGGGCGGCACGGCGGGCGCGGGAGTACCGCGGCTGTCCGCAACGTACATGGTCAGACGGCCCAGATCCCCGTGATGTCCTTGGCACCGGCCGCGTTCCCGGCGTGGGTGGTCAGGCCGGCCAGGCCCTCCAGGGTGCGCAGCATGTCGTAGTGGTTGTAGGTGGTGCCCGACGTGCTGCCCGGGGTCACCGGCTGGCCGTAGAGCACGGTCGGGATCTTGTTGCCGGCCAGCCTGTTGTCCTCGTCGAAGGTGACGACGAGGAGGCTGTTGTGGGTCTTGGCCCAGTCCGCGTAGGCCTTGAGGTTGTTCTTGAGCCAGGTGTCGCCGGTGCCGACGGAGCAGTCGTGCATGTCGTTGCACAGGTTCGGGACGACGAAGGAGACGTCGGGCAGGGTGGTGAAGTCCGTCGGGAACTGGGTCATCGTCTTCGCGGTGCTGGTGGGCACGTTGGAGAAGGCGAACCAGGGGTTGTGCTTGCGGGCGTACTTGCCGCTGGAGCAGGTGGTGGATCCCTGGCTGGGGAGGGTCTCGTTGTAGCTGGCCCAGCTCTTGCCCGCAGCGATCAGCTCGGAGGCGAGGTTGGGCGCGGAGCTGAAGCCGGGGGTGTAGCAGCTGTCGCCGGTGACGCCCTGGTTCGAACCCGAGAACAGCTGCAGGTAGTTGGGCTGGCTGGGGTGGGTGATGCCGTAGGACCGGGTGAGGTTGGCGCCCCCGGCCTTCAGGGAGTTGATGTACGGGGCGCTGGAGCTGCCGATGACCTGGCTGTAGGCGTGGTTCTCGAAGACCACGACGACGACGTGGTCGGGGGCGGGCAGCGCGGCCGCGTGGGCGGGCTGGGCGGCGCCGATGCCCGCCCACAGGGCCGCGGCGGCGGCGGTGATGCCGAATGCGGCGGCGAGGGCGGTCCCACGACGAGACTTTGGCGGGGTCATGCCAAACACGAGTACCTCCGGGCGGTGTGGGGGTTCTGGGGGCGGCGCGCAGGCACCATACCCAGGGGCATGTGCATGGGCCAGGGACGTTCGGCGAACAGAACCGGAACTCGGCGGGCCCTTCCGGCGTCGGGCAACGGCCTTCCCTAGAGCACCCCAAGAGAAGGAAAAATCCGGAACCCTGGCATGCTTTCGTTCATCTTTCGAACGGAAGAACCAAGCCGTCAGACCACCGCCCCTCGGGGCAGCACCAGCCGGAGAGCCACCGCACATGTCGTACGCACCCGACGGGCAGCAGTACCAGCCGCCGTACCGGCCGGAAGGGCAGAACCCGCAGCAGCCCTACGGCGACCAGTACGGGCGGCGGCAGTACGGACAGCAGCCGCACGAACCGTACGAGCCCCACGGCGGGCAGCCCCAGCACCCCCAGCAGCCTTACGGGCAGGAGCCGTACGAGCCGCAGGGCCCCTACGGGCAGGAGCCCCCGTACGAGCCCCGGCGCAAGTCCCGGGGGCGGCGCTGGGTGATCGCGGGCGTCTGCGTACTCGCGCTCGCGGGCATAGCCGCCGGCGTGATGTACCACTTCGAGATACCCCCCTTCACCGACAAGGGCGCGGCGGTGTCCTTCGGGCAGTCGGCCGCCGGGGACGACGGCAAGAAGAAGGACGCCGCCCCGCAGCCGGTGAACTCCAAGATGCTCATGCCCACGGGGCCCAAGGCCGAGTTCAAGAACTCAATGACCCTGCCCGACGGGACCCACGTCGCCGTCACGACGCTGGACGGCAAGAAGTCCGGCTTCAAGGGCAAGGTGTGGGTCTGGGCGCCCAAGGAGTACAACGACCCGAAGTTCGCCAAGAGCGGCTTCCCGGTCATGATCGCCCTGCCGGGCGGCGCCGGATACCCGAGCAACTACTGGATGGGCACCGACCTGGGCCTCCAGACCAGCATCGCCAAGTGGTACACCGAGGGGAAGAGCAAGCCCTTCATCCTGGCCATGCCGGTGCTCAACCCCGCACCGGACGACAAGGGCATCTACTGGGACGGCTCCGACATCCCCGAGCAGCCCAAGATGGGCACCTGGCTGACCGAAGACGTCCCCGACCTGATGAAGGCGAACTTCCGCACCGTCAAGTCCCGTGACGGCTGGGCCTTCATGGGCTCTTCCACCGGCGGCTTCGCCGGGCTGAAGGCGGTCCTGAAGCACCCGGACAAGTTCAAGGCCGTGATCGCCTCCGGCCCGGACATCGTCCCCGACTCCTCGCTGTGGAAGGGCCACGACAAGGAGAAGGCCGAGAACAACCCCGAAATCCTGGCGAAGCAGCTCATCGACCGCAAGGGGCCGGACGTCTATCTCGCCTTCCAGGTCGGAGACAGCGAGAACAACAAGAAGACCCTCCCGGACGTGCAGAAGTTCATCGCCACCTTCGGCAACAAGGGGCCGGTCCACACCGAGCTCAGGATCATCAAGGGCGGCCAGCACAACGCCAAGACCTATGTCCCGAACATGGGTGAGGGGCCGATCCAGTTCATCAGCAAGGTCATGGAAGGACCCGTCGAGTAACGGGCGACGCGTCCGTTCCACCCTCATCGAGCCCCTTGAGCTCGGCTTCCCTGAGCTCGGCTTCCCTGAGCTCGGCTTCCTCGAGGGCAGCTGCCCTGAGACCAGCGTCCTCGAGCTCCGGCCCGCCGAACACCCTCGGCGGGCCGTTGCCGTCCCAGGGCGCCCAGCCCGGTTCCCCCTGCACCGCGAAGCGCACCCAGGCCGCGTGCATCTCGTCGGCCAGGGCCTGCGGGGTGTCGGGCCCGGCCAGCCAGGACGCCTCCGACACGCCGAGGGTGTCGAACACGAAGCCCAGCTCCAGGGCGTGGCAGGCACCGAGGCCCGGGACGCCCGAGGGCCACGCGAACTCGTACAGGAAGCTCGGCGCCGTCCGCCGCGTCCCGGCGAGCCTGCGCAGCGGGTCGCGCAGCAGCCGGTCGGTGAGCAGCTGGCCGGCGAGGTCGGCGGGACCCGCACCGGGAAGGGCGGCGCGCAGTGCGTTCACCGCGGCCCGGTCCTTGGCGCTGCGGAACCGGGCCAGCTCCACGGCGAGCGGGCCCAGCCGGTCCAACAGGCGCATCCCGCCGGTCGGCGCGAGCCAGAGCCGGTACTCCTCGGTGGTCCACCCCATCAGCAGCGGTACGCCGGACCGGCACGCGGCGTCGAGCGGGTCGTCGGGAAGCGTGTCCGGGTCGGTGACGAGGCCGAAGGCCGGACCGCCGGCGACGGGGCTCGACCTTCGCAGGACGGCCGCCTGGGCGGCGAGCAGGGTGGACAGGCCGGTGGCTCCGAAGGCCTCGGCGGTGGCGTCCGTCTTCAGCAGCGAGGCCATCCGCCGGACCATGGAGCGCACCCGGTCGCGGGGCAGTGCCTCGGGGGCCCCGCTCTGCAGGACCGCCCGGCCGAAGAGGCCGGCGGCCCGGGGGGCGGCGAGCAGGGAACCGATGCTGATGGCTCCGGCGGACTCGCCGAACACGGTGACGCGGGAGGGGTCGCCGCCGAAGGCCCCGATGTTGTCGCGGACCCATTCGAGGGCGGCGACCTGGTCCAGCAGGCCCCGGTTGGCGGGCGCGTCGGGGAAGAGCCCGTAGCCGAGGACGCCGAGGCGGTAGTTGAAGGAGACGAGTACGACGCCGTCGCGGGCGAAGGCGGAGCCGTCGTAGACGGGTACGGCCGAGGACCCCCGGGTGAGCGCCCCGCCGTGGATCCACACCATGACGGGCAGCCGGGCCCCGGGAGCCGGGTCGGGCGTCCACACGTTGACGCTCAGGCAGTCGTCCCCGGCGATCTCCGGGTCGGGCAGCAGGGCCGCGAACTTCGGCGGGTAGGGCACCTTGGGCGCGGTGGGCCCGAACGCGCCGGCGTCACGGACGCCGTCCCACGGCTCCGGGGGCGCGGGCGCCGCGAAGCGCAGGGCGCCGACGGGCGGAGCCGCGTAGGGAACGCCCCGGAAGACGGCCGTCCCGCCCGGTCCGGTCCGGCCCTCGACCACGCCGTACGCGGTCCTGGCCCGGGGCAGGCCGCCGGTACCGCCGCCCGCTGCGCTCATCTCGTCCTCCTGGATCCGGTGCCCGGCGCACGGTCGCACAGCCCTCCAACGGGTGACAAGGCGTGACCGTGCCCGCGCCCGGCCCGGTTGACCGGGCATGCGATCCCTGCGTATCCACCACACCATGGCCGCCCTGCTGCTGGCGGCCGCCACGCTCACCGTGGGCGCCGCGGCCCATGCGGCCGGCGGGTCGGACTTCCAGTACGTCGGCCAGGACGACCGGGTCCACGGGCTCGGCGCCCCCGTGGGCTGCGTCGAGGCACAGGGCGGCGGCGCCCGGGCGGTCACCAACGGGACCCGGCGGACGGTGACCCTCTACCGCGAACCCGGGTGCACGGGCCGGGCGGTCGCGGTCCTGAGCCCGGGCACGGTCACCCAGGTGCGGCCGTACTTCGCCTCCGCGCGCTTCATGGTCACCAGGTAGGCGCAGCGGCCGTGACCCCTCGGCCGTCGCGGCGTTGTATGCCATGTCAAATGCCGCAGATTCTGCGGCGCCCATATCTCACGAGGAGATCTTGATGTCGCGTATCGCGAAGGCATTCGCCATCACCGCTGTCGCCGGTAGCGCCATGGCCACCGGTGCGGGTCTGGCCGTCGCCGATGCCGGAGCGCACGGTGCGGCGGTCGGCTCCCCCGGTGTCCTGTCGGGCAACCTGCTCCAGGTTCCGGTGCACGTCCCGGTCAACGTCTGCGGCAACACCGTCAACGTGATCGCCCTGCTGAACCCGGCGTTCGGCAACACCTGCGTCAACGCGTCGGGCGGCGAGCACCACACCGAGGGTGGCGACTACGGTCACTGATCCCCGGATCGTCTGACCGCCTGATCGTTTGATCGGCCGAAGGGCCCCCGCCCGTGGGCGGGGGCCCTTCCCCGTGTCATTCGTAGCGGTAGAGGCCCTGGTGGCCGAACATCTCGCGCGGAGTGATGTTCCACGGCGGCATCGGCTCGTCGAGGGCGATCACCCGGCCGCGTTGGAGGTCTCCGTGGGCGGGTGGTACGGCGGGCAGGTAGCCGGAGCGGGGGTGCTTGTGCTGCCAGCGGTCCCAGATCAGGTCCACGAAGGCGTGGTGCAGCCAGAAGACCGGGTCGTTGGGCGCCGTGCCGCCCGTCATGTGTCCGCCGATCCACTGGTGGACCTTGTTGTGGTTGCGCCAGCGCTCGCTCTTGGGGGCGGCCCAGCCCTCCAGCTTGTTGCGGAAGCCGTCGACCGTGGAGTTCCAGGGCGAGGCGTCGTAGACCGGGTCGTCGATCGCCCACTGGAGCTCGGCCGGGGTGGGCAGGGCGATGGGGTTCTGCGGCCGGCCGAGGTTGCGGGTGAGGAAGGCGGACTCCGTGATGCCCACCGTCACGGTCCAGTTGCCCTTGTCGTAGGCGAACGGTCCGGTCATCACCTTGCGGTCGCTCGCCCGGCCGGTGCCGCCGAGGAAGTCGTCGGCCCACAAGGACGAGACCGGGCTCGTGTCGGTGGTCCAGTCCCAGTACGGGACGGACACGCCGGGGTCGACCGCCCGCAGCTGCTTCTCGAACTCCAGCAGGTAGCGCCGGTGCCACGGGAAGAAGGACGGGGACATGTGCCCGACGCGGAGCTTGCGGTCACGGTCCGGTACGAAGTACTTGTCGTGGGTGCGCACGAAGGCGTCGTAGACGCCGCTGCGCTTGAGCTCCAGCACGGCGGCCGTGAACCGCTTCTTCTGGGCGCTGGTCAGGTTCTTCTGGTTCTGCCGGGTGTACAACGCGGGGCTCCTCCCGTCAGCCGTGGTGCGGGGCGGCGGCCGCCAGCTGGGCCGTGCCCAGTTCGTCGACGGCCGCGCGGGCCACTTCCAGCGGCGTCCCGAAGGACTCGAAGTGGTTGACCCCGCTGAGGTAACTGCCGTCGGCCCGGCGCATGACGTGCAGCGGGCGCCCGTCGATGCGGATCCCCGCCCGGTCGACGGCGATGTGCCGGCCCCGGTACGTCTCCTCCGCGAGCGGGGCCGGCGTGAGGGTCTGCCGGGGGCGGCGGGCGCGCAGTACGGGCGCCAGGGCCGCGGCCGTACCGGCGGCCACGGCTGCGGTGAAGGCCGTACGGAGCAACGCGCGGCGGGTGGGAAGGGCGGCGGGTGCTGCGGACATTCGGTCTCCCTCGCTAGGTGGCCGGCGACTACGGGTCTAACGCCGCGCGGCGGGCGAGGTCACCCTTGAGGGTGCTTGTAGAAGAGCGTGGTGGGGTGCAGGCGGCCGGCCGGATCGGTGGCGTAGTCGGGAATGGTGCCGGCCTCCGTCCAGCCGGCTTGCCGGTAGACGTTCTCGGCGCCGCTGCCCGTCTCGGTGTCCAGGAACAGCAGCACCACGCCGGCTCGGGCGGCGGCCGCCTCGGCCTCGGCGAGCAGGGCGCGGGCGGTGCCGCGGCCGCGGGCTGCCGGGTGGACCATGAGCTTGCGCAGCTCGGCGCGGTGGCGGCCGTTGGGCTTGGACTCCCGGTACCAGCTGACGGTGCCGTCGATGCTGCCGTCGCCACCGGTGCGGGAGACCCACAGGGCGAGGGATCCCTCCTCGACGACGGGCAGCAGCGAGTCCCACCAGGCAGCGGCGCCCTCGTGGTCGAGGCCGGCGAGGAAGCCGAGCGAGGAGCCGTCGGCGACCACGTCGAGGAGCAGGGCGGCGAGCTCGTCGCGGTGGGCGCGGAGTTCCGTGGCGGTGAGCGGGGTGATGGCGGCCGTCATGTGGCCGAGCATAAGGATCACGCGGCGGCGCGCCGCAGGCGGGGCAGGTGACGGCCGCGGCCGCCCCGAGCGCGAGCCGAGGCCGGCCGGGGCGGCGGCGGTCGGCATGTCCGGCGGCCCGGCCGGATGCCGGCCGAGGCAGGCGCCGAGGCAGGCGGCCGCACCGGGCAACGGCTGGCAGGGCGAGGGCGGGCGGCCGACGCCCGAGCGCCCTCGCCCGGCCCCTGCCCCGCGCTCCCCTGCCCTGCCCTGCCCTGCCCTGCCCTGCCCCTGCATTGCCCGGCCCTGGCCGGCCCTGCCCCAGGCCCGGATTCCCGCTACGGCGCCGGGAGTTCCGCGAAGTCCGCGACCAGGCCGCGGTGGTGGCCCGCCGTGCCGAGCGCGAGCGAGTCGGCCTTGGCCCGCTTGAGGTAGAGGTGGGCCGGGTGTTCCCAGGTCATGCCGATGCCGCCGTGCAGCTGGACGCACTCCTCGGCGGCCCGGACGGCCACGCCCGCGCAGTAGGCCTGGGCGACGGCGACCGTGAGGGGCGCGTCGGGGGACGCGGTGGCGAGGGCGTCGGCCGCGGCCCTGGCGGCCGCTCGGGCCGAGGCGACGTCGAGCCAGAGCCGCGCGAGACGGTGCTTGAGGGCCTGGAAGGAGCCGACGGGCCGGTTGAACTGGTGGCGGACCCTGACGTGTCCGACGGTCTCCGTCAGGCACCACTCGGCGATCCCGACCTGCTCGGAGGCGAGCAGCCCGGCCCCGGAGAGCAGGGCTCCGGCGACCGCCGCCCGGGCCGTGGCGGGGTCGGCGAGCCGCGTGCCGGCGGCCGCATCGAGGGTGACGGTGGCCAGCGGGCGGGTCAGGTCCAGCGGGACCTGCGGGGTCAGCACCGCCGAGGCGGCCGGGACGGCGTACAGCCCGGTGTCGGCGAGGACCAGCAGTACGTCGGCGGCCACGGCGTCCGCGACGGACGTGACGGTACCGGTGAGGGTCCCGTCGCCGGCGTCCCGGGCGGCGGCCGGCAGGGGGGCGCCGGGGGCGAGGGTCAGCGGCACGGCCGGTACGCAGACCTGCCGCCCGGAGGCCAGTTCCCGCAGCAGCGGGGCGGCGTCCTCGGAGTCGCAGCCGAGCAGGATCTCCGTCGCGAGCACCGCGCTCGTCAGGTACGGGAGCGGGGCCACGGCCCGGCCCAGCTCCTCCAGGACCACGGCCGCCTCGCGGTGGCCCGCGCCCTGGCCGCCGAGCTTCTCGGGTACGAGCAGCCCGGCGGCGCCGATCCCGGCGGCGAGGGTCTGCCACAGTCCGGGGTCGTGGGGCCGGTCGGTCTCGATCCGGGCGAGGACCCCCTTCGGGTCGCAGCGGGCGGCGAGGAGGGAGCGTACGGCGGCGCGGAGTTCTTCCTCGGCCTCGGAGTAGAGGAGACCCATCGGTGTGCTCATCGAGCGAGGTCCTTCCAGGCCAGGTCCTTGTCGTCGCGCGGCTCCGGGGGCAGGCCGAGCACGCGTTCGGCGACGATGTTCAGGAGGATTTCGCTGGTGCCGCCCTCGATGCTGTTGCCCTTGGCACGCAGGTAGCGGTAGCCGGCGTCGCGGCCGGTGAAGTCGACCAGTTCGGGGCGGCGCATGGTCCAGTCCTCGTACGACAGGCCGCCTTCGGCGAGGAGTTCGACCTCCAGGCCGCTGATCTCCTGGTTGAGGCGGGCGAAGGTGAGCTTCATCCCGGATCCTTCGGGACCGGGCTGGCCGACGGCGAGCTGCTGGCGCAGCCGTTCGCCGGTGAGGCGGGCGACCTCGGCCTCGACCCACAGCTCCAGCAGCCGCTGGTGCAGGGCGTGGGTGCGCAGCTCGGGGCGTTCGCGCCAGGCCGCGGCGACGGTTGCGATCATGCCGCCCTCGCGCGGGATGCGCATGCCGCCGATGGAGACGCGCTCGTTCATCAGTGTGGTGCGGGCGACCGCCCAGCCCTCGCCGACGGCCCCGAGGCGGTGGCCGTCGGGGATCCGGACGCCGGTGAGGAAGACCTCGTTGAACTCGGCCTCGCCGGTGATCTGGCGCAGCGGCCGGACCTCGACGCCGGGGGCGTGCATGTCGCAGAGGAAGTAGGTGATGCCCTGGTGCTTGGGCAGCGCCGGGTCGGTGCGGGCGATCAGGATGGCCCAGCGGGCGGTGTGGGCGCTGGAGGTCCACACCTTCTGGCCGTCGACCACCCACTCGCCGGCGTCCTCGTCGAGGACGGCGCGGGTGCCGAGCGCGGCGAGGTCGGATCCGGCGCCGGGTTCGCTGAAGAGCTGGCACCAGACCTCTTCACCGGCCCACAGGGGGCGCAGGAAGCGGTGCTTCTGCTCCTCGGTGCCGTACGCGAGGATCGTGGGCGCCGCCATGCCGAGGCCGATGCCGATACGGCGCGGGTCGTTGTCGGGGGCTCCGGCGGCCTCCAGCTCGGCGTCGACGACGGCCTGGAGGGACCGGGGCGCGCCGAGGCCGCCCAGGCCCTCGGGGTAGTGGACCCAGGCCAGTCCGGCGTCGAAGCGGGCGCGCAGGAAGTCGGTGCGCGGGGTGGTCGCGGGCGGGTGCGCGGCGAGCAGGTCCCGGACCCGGGCCCGCAGGTCTTCCCCGGTGGGGGTGGTGCCGGTCATCGGGGACCTCCGTCCAGGGCCGGTACGACGACCAGGCGGCCGGTGGTGGTTCCGTCGGCGAGGCGCTGCACGGCGTCGGCGGCCTCCGCGAGCGGGACCCGTTCACTGACCAGCGGTTTCACGGCGCCCTCGGCGGCGAGCCTGGTGAGCTCCGCGTGGCAGGCGAGGATGGCGGCGGGGTCCTTGGTGGCGTACAGCCCCCAGTGCAGGCCGAGGATGGCGTAGTTCTTCACCAGCGCGTGGTTGAGCGCGGGGGCGGGGATGGTGCCGCTGGCGAATCCGACGACGACGATCCGGCCCTCGAAGGCCACGCATTTGGCGGAGGCGGTGTAGGAGTCGCCGCCGACGGGGTCGTAGACGACGTCGGCGCCGCGCCCGCCGGTGAACTCCTTGACGCGGGCGGCGAGGTCCTCGGCCGTGCGGTCGATGACCAGGTCGCAGCCGAGCTCCTCGGCGGTACGCGCCTTGGCCTTGCCTCCGACGACCCCGATGACGGTGGCCCCGGCGGCCTTGCCGAGCTGGACGGCGGCGCTGCCGACCCCGCCGGCGGCGGCGTGCACGAGCAGGGTCTCTCCGGGCTGGAGACGGGCGCGGCGGTGCAGGCCGAACCAGCCGGTCTGGTAGCCGATGTGCAGGGCGGCCGCCTCGGCGTCGTCGAGGGTGTCCGGGGCGGGGAGCAGGGCGCGTGCGGGCGCGGTGACGTACTCGGCGAAGCCTCCGTGCGGCAGGCTCGGGTTGGCGATGACGCGGCGGCCGTCCTCGGTCTCGCCGCAGATCTCCACGCCGGGCGTGAAGGGCAGCGGCGGGCGGATCTGGTATTGCCCGCGGACGAGCAGCGCGTCGGGGAAGTTGACGTTGGCGGCGAGCACCCGGAGTTTCACCTCGCCCTCGCCGGGGGCCGGTTCGGGAACCTCTTCGAGGCACATGGCCTCACGGGGTTCGCCGGGGGTATGTACTCGCCATGCCTGCATCCGGGGCCTCCAGCCGCCGTCGAGGAATCACGTCCGCGCGCATACTAAGCGGTCGCTTGCCCCGTTGGGAACCCTCGGACCGGCCGGGTCCGGGGCCGGCGCGTGCGCGGCCGACCGGGCCGAAGCGACCGGCCGACGCGGCCGGGCCGACGCGCACCGAAATCAGACGTGCGAACCAAGGGTGAACGGGAAGATCGGGGATAACATCAACAGGCCGCTTTCACAGGGCACATGACGCAACAGGGGGGACCTCGCGCGCCCGGATCCGGCACGGCTGCGGGCGCGCGTTTGCGCCACCGCACACCACAGGGGGATTCGAACCGTGAACAGCACACCCATGAGGCGGGGCGCCTCGGCCGCCGCCGCCGCGATCGTCCTGGCCGGCATCGTCACCGCCGCCGGACCGGCCACGGCCGCCACCGCCTGCACTCCCCGGATCCAGGTACTGGGCTCTCTCGGGGACGACGTCTACAACCCGGGCAACGCGCAGAGCCAGGGCGTCCTCGCCCTCGGCGCGGGCAAGCTGTCCGTCGGCGTCTCCGGCGCGCAGCCCGTGTACTGGACCGGCAGCACGCTCCACAAGGTGCCACTGCCCGCGGCCGGCCTGCACGGCGAGCTGCTCGCCGTGAACAGGAGCGGCCTGATGGTGGGCCGCGTCTACGGCGCCGAAGGCTACGTGTTCACCTACCGGGCGGGCGCCGCGGCGATCACCCCGCTGCCCGGGAGCGACTACGCGTACGGCGAGGCGGACGTCAACGACGCCGGCCTCGTGGTCTCGCGCAACCGGGCGGGCGTCGGCATCGTCTGGAAGGACGGGCAGAAGGTCCGCGAGCTGCCGCTGCCGGCGGAGGCCGGCCCGGGAACGTCCGTCGAGCTGGTCACCGCCGTCAACGACAAGGGCGACGTCCTCGGCCTGGCCGTGCAGGACTACGAGGACCCCGGGACCGGCGTCCACCTGTCGGGGTCCCACCCGGTGATCTGGCCGGGTGACGGCGGACCGGCCAGGTACCTCGCCCCCAGCGGGCAGGAGAGCTACGTCCAGGACCTCGACGAGAGCGGCCAGGTCGTCGGATACGACTGGTACGGGCCGGGGTACCAGTACAAGCCGTGGACCTGGACGCCGCCGTACACCGCGGCCGGAACCTCCCCCGGAGTGCTGAACACGCACCCGTACGGCACCTTCGAGGCGATCAGCCCCACCACCAAGGTCACCGTCGGCACCGCCAAGTTCCACCCGGAGGAGCAGTCCCTGCCCGACCAGGCGCAGCTCTGGCCTGGCGCCGGCCCGGTACTGGCCCTGCCGCGGCTCGCCGCGAACCAGGCCAGCGCGGCCGAGTCGGTCTCCGACGACGGCCGGGTCGGCGGAGCCGCCGTCAATGCCAAGGGCAAGCTGAAGCCGGTGATCTGGACCTGCGCCACCGGGCAGGCGTACCTGCCACAGCGGTAGGCGCTGTCACGGGCATGGCGATCTGAGCGCCCGCGCGCTATCGATGCCCCATGACGGACGACACCCGGCGCGGTCTGCCCGCGCCACCGCCGCTCGGCGCCGCCGCCCTGCCCCCCGGTACGTACGCGGGGCAGGTGGTCCTCGTGACCGGCGGCGGCACCGGGCTGGGCAAGGCCATCGCCGCCGAGTTCGCACGGCTCGGCGGCGACCTGGTGATCGCCGGCCGCCGCGCCGGGCAGCTGGAGGCGGCGCGGGAGGAGCTGGCGGCCGTACCCGGCGCGGGCCGGGTGACGGCCGCCGTCTGCGACATCCGGGACCCCGAGCGCGTCGCGGAGGTGTTCGACGCGGCGCAGGCCGAGCTCGGGCTGCCGGCCGTCCTGGTCAACAACGCGGCCGCCAACTTCCCCTCCCCGGCGGAGGACTTGTCCCCGAACGCCTGGCGGGCGGTGGTGGACATCACGCTGACCGGCACCTGGTTCATGACCCGCGAGTTCGGCCGGCGCCACCTGGCGGAGGGCACCGCCGGTTCGATCGTGAACATCGGCGCCTCGTACGCCTGGACGGGCGGGCCGGGCTTCGCCCACAGCGCGGCCGCCAAGGCGGGCGTGAAGAACCTGGTGGAGACCCTGGCCGTCGAGTGGGGCCCCTACGGCATCCAGATCAACGGCCTCGTCCCTGGGCTGTTCCCGCACGCCGACATGACCGAGGACATCCGGGGCGGCCTGGAGCGCGCCGCGCCCGGGGGCGGGGACGGGAACGGGCGGCAGCCCGCCCTGCGGGTGGGCGCACCGCGCGAACTGGGCTGGGCCGCGACCTTCCTGGCCTCGCCCTACGCGCGGTTCGTCACCGGCCACACACTGGTGGTCGACGGCGCGAACTGGCAGCGCCGGGCGCTGGTCAGTCCCGAGGTCGTGCCGGTGCGGGAGCAGCTGGGGCACGGGCCGTTCGACCAGGGCCGCAGACGGGCCTGAGGGTTGTCCCGCACGCCCCGGCGGGTCGGCGCGAGGCGGAGGGGCGGCCTGAGTACGGGACGTATTCGGGCCCCCCGACAACGCGGCGAAGTGCGGTGCCTGGGGGGGGTACCTGCCAGCGGTAGCTGGCAGAGCGTCGCGGGCCAGGCGCCACTTTGCCGACAAGGGCTTAGCTTCCGGTGAAGTCCGGGGGGCGGCGGGCCGCCTTGGCCGTGTAGCCCTCGCGGCAGTCGTCCGAGGTGAGGGTGAGGGCGGCCGTCATCGCGACGCGGTCGAGGGCCGCGGGCAGGGCCGCGTCCGCGTAGGCGTCGACCGCGCGTTTGATGCCCTGGACCGCGAGGGGGGCGTTCGCGGCGATCTCCGCCGTCAGGGCGCGCGCGGCCGACTCCAGTTCCCCGGCCGGGACGACCAGTTGGACCAGGTTCAGCCGGCCCGCCGTCGCCGCGTCGATGCGCCGGCCCGTCAGGGCCAGGTACTTCGCCCAGCCCGCGCCGGCCTCGCGGGCGACGCGGAGGTCGCCGCCCGCGTCCACCGCCACTCCCAGCTGCGCCTCGGGCAGGGCGAAGACGGCGTCCTCGGCAGCGACCCGGATGTCGGCCATCAGGGCCAGCTCGAAGCCGAAGCCGAGGCAGTAGCCCTGTACGGCGGCCACCACGGGCTGCGGGAGGCGGGAGAGGACCGCGAACCGCTCGTGGACCCAGCGGATGCCCTCGTAGTAGTTGCGGGTCCGCTCGGCGGCGGACCCGCCCGTGATCCCGCCGCCCGGGGCGGTCACGTCGATGCCCGCGCAGAAGGCCCGGCCCTCGGCGCGCAGCAGTACCGCCCGCACCGAGGGATCGAAGCGGACGCGGTCCGCCAGCAGGCCCAGCTGGCGGGTGGACTCCCAGCTCCAGCCGTTGAGCGTGTCCGGCCGGCACAGGGTGAGGACCGCGACCCCGTCGGCCGTCTCCAGCCGGATCCGCTCCTCACCCTCCGCGATGTCGGTGGTGACGGTGTCGATCACCCTGTCCTGCACCCCCACTGACGCCTGACGAACCGTCAGTTTATGGGGGCCCGGTCAGCGGGGGAAGACCTCGAACGGGACCGCCGGACGGCCGCCGAACCGGTCCGCCGCCCGCTGGACGTTCTCGGTGAGGAAGGAACGTACGTACTCCTCCGGGTCCTGGTCCGTCAGCACCTCGATGTACGCCTTGTGCTCCAGCAGGGAGCTGACGGAACGCTCCAGTCCCGGGCCGGCGTCGGCCGCGTGCGTCGGCGTGCTGGTTCCCGCCACCGCGACCCAGCGCACCCCGCCCCACGGCTCCAGACCCTGCTCGGTGAGGAGTTCGGGGAAGATCCACCGGTTGCCGGCGTCCGCGGCCGCGTCCAGGACGGCCCGGCCGACGGCCTTGTGGTCGGGGGTGTTCCAGTAGCCGCCGCCCTCCGTGCTGCCCCAGGTGTCCCGGTGGTTCAGCGTGACGATCAGCTCGGGGCGGAACCGCCGGATGGCCGCCGCGATGTCCCGGCGCAGGTCGAGCCCGTACTCGACGACGCCGTCCCGGTAGTCGAGGAACTCCACCTCGGACACCCCGACGACGGCCGCGCTCGCCCGCTGCTCCGCCTCGCGCAGCGGCGCGCAGTCGGCGGGGGCGATGGTGTCGATGCCTGCCTCGCCGCGCGTGGCGAGGAGGTAGACGACCTCGCGGCCGCCGTCGGTCCAATCCGCGATCGCGGCCGCGCAGCCGTACTCCAGGTCGTCCGGGTGGGCGACGACCGCGAGGGCGCGCTGCCAGTCGGTGGGCATGGGCTGCAGGGGGGCGGCCTGATCATTCCGTTCGGTCATGAGTCGCACCCTAGGCCCTGTCGTCAAAGTGGCGCCTGGCCCGCGCCACTGTGACGACAGGACCCAGGGGAACGGACCGGCTCAGGCGTCGCCCCGCACGAGGGTCAGCAGCCGGTCCAGGACGCGCGGGCCGCCCGCGCGGACTCCGTCGTGCTCGAACTCGTCCGTGACCCAGGTCCGCAGGCCCCGGATGGCGCGGGCGGTCTCCAGGGAGTGCGCGGTGTCGACGTACATGTCGTCGTGGTAGACGGCCGCGGCCACCGGCACCTCGTTGGCGGCGAGTCGGTCCGGGTCGTAGAGGGGCCCCCAGCCGGTACGGGCGGCCAGCAGTTCCGCCGTTTCGCGCAGCGGGGCGAGCGCGGGGTCGGCGGCGAAGTGCCAGGGGTGGATGGTCTCGCCGGTGAAGAGGAGCGGCTCGTCGCCCGCGAGGGCCTTGGCGGCGTCGAAGCGCGGGTGGCCCGCGCGCACCCGCTCGGCGGCCCAGGCGGTGGGCGCGGCCGGGTCCTGGGCGTAGATCGACTCGTGGAGCAGGGCGTAGAGGGGGTGTCCGGCGAAGGAGAGGTGCGCCCGGGCGCCCTCCAGGAAGGCGTCGGACAGGGCCGGTCCGGCGGAGGCCGGGAC
The DNA here is from genome assembly GCF_042267665.1 of Streptomyces sp. NPDC056224. Classification (NCBI taxonomy): domain Bacteria; kingdom Bacillati; phylum Actinomycetota; class Actinomycetes; order Kitasatosporales; family Streptomycetaceae; genus Streptomyces; species Streptomyces sp. NPDC056224. Next base: position 53,798 of record NZ_JBHJTK010000004.1, on the reverse strand, counting down.
GAAGGCGTCCTCCAGGAGGTAGTGCAGTTGGTGGCTGCCGTCACCCGACCCGAGCATCAGGCCGAGGGACTGGAAGGCCTCGACGGTGAGGCGGTGGCCGCCGGGGAGTTCGGCCGGGCGCTCCGCCAGGTGGGCCGCGATCCGGCGGGCGCGCTCCACGTCCATCGGGTAACGCTCGTAGTGCGCCCGGTTCTTGCGCTCGATGCGGGGGTACGCGGCCTCGTACACCTCGTCGGCGGTGGCGGTCAGGGACGGGAGGCCGCCGGTGATCAGGGCGGCGGTGAGGCCCTCGGGGGCGGTGGAGAGGTAGTGGGTCGTGCAGAACCCGCCGAAGCTCTGGCCGAGCACGGTCCAGGGCGCGCCGCCGGTCAGGGCGCGGCGGAGGGCCTCGGCGTCGCGCACGATGGAGTCGGCGCGGAAGTGGGCGAGGTACTCGGCCTGCTGCGCGGGGGTGCCGCGCAGCGGCAGGGTCTGCCGGTTCACCGGCGTGGAGCGTCCGGTTCCGCGCTGGTCGAGCAGGAGTACGCGGTAGTCGGCCAGGGCCCGCTCCAGCCACGCCTGCCGGCCGGTGAAGCGCCGGGCCCCGAAGCCGGGTCCGCCCTCCAGGTAGAGCAGCCACGGCAGGCCGGCCGGGTCCTTGCCGGTGGCGACGACCTCGCGGGCGTACAGCTCGATCTGCTCGCCGTCCGGGCGCGCGTGGTCCAGGGGGACGGTGAACCGGTGATCGGTGAGGACCGTCCCGGGCTGGCGGTAGCTGTGCTCGATGGTCACGGACGGCCCCTGGGGTACGAGGTGCGGGACCGCGCCCCCCGGCCGGGTGCGGCGGAGGGCGCGGGGGTGTGGCGTACCGCGCGATTCTAGTACGGGGTCCAGCAGGGACCTGGGACTTACGGGAACTCGACGACCGAGCGGAGCACCTCGCCGCGCTCCATCCGGGCGAAGGCCTCTTCGACCCCGTCGAGGGGGATGGTCTCGGAGACGAAGGCGTCCAGGTCGAGACGGCCCTGCAGGTAGAGGTCGACGAGCATCGGGAAGTCGCGCTCGGGCAGGCAGTCCCCGTACCAGGAGGACTTCAGGGACCCGCCGCGGCCGAAGACGTCCAGCAGCGGGAGTTCGAGCTTCATCTCCGGGGTCGGCACGCCGACCAGGACCACGGTCCCCGCCAGGTCGCGGGCGTAGAAGGCCTGCCGGTAGGTCTCGGGGCGGCCGACCGCCTCGATCACCACGTCGGCGCCGTTCCCTTCGGTCAGGGCCTGGATGGCCTTGACCACGTCCTCGGTGCGGCCGTTGACGGTGTGCGTGGCGCCCAGACCGCGCGCCCACTCCAGCTTCCGGTCGTCGAGGTCGACCGCGATGATCGTGGAGGCGCCCGCCAGCCGGGCCCCGGCCACGGCCGCATTGCCCACTCCCCCGCAGCCGATGACGGCGACGGAGTCGCCCCGCCCGACGTTGCCGGTGTTCAGGGCGGCACCGAGGCCGGCCATCACCCCGCAGCCGAGGAGTCCGGCGGCCGCCGGCGCCGCGGCCGGGTCCACCTTGGTGCACTGACCGGCGGCGACGAGGGTCTTCTCGGCGAAGGCGCCGATGCCGAGCGCCGGGGAGAGCGGGGTTCCGTCCTCCAGCGTCATGGGCTGGGTGGCGTTGTGCGTGGCGAAGCAGTACCAGGGGCGTCCGCGCCGGCAGGCCCGGCAGGTCCCGCACACCGCACGCCAGTTGAGGACGACGAAGTCGCCGGGGGCCACCGAGGTGACGTCCGGGCCGACCGACTCCACGATCCCGGCGGCCTCGTGGCCGAGCAGGAAGGGGAACTCGTCGTTGATGCCGCCCTCGCGGTAGTGCAGGTCGGTGTGACAGACCCCGCAGGCCTGGACCCGGACGAGCGCCTCGCCCGGTCCCGGGTCCGGCACGAGCACCGTCGTCGTCTCCACCGGTGCGCCCTTGCTCCGGGCGATGACCCCTCGTACGCGATGCGTCACGTCCTACCCCGCTCTGCTCTCGTTGGCTCCCGTCAGAACGTACACGGGCTCCGCGCCGTAAGGGAGTTGCCTCACTCCGCGGCGTGGGATCTCCCCCTGCCACCTGCCCCCGGCTACCTGCCCCCGGTTGGGGCCGGGGGCACCCCCGGGGAGGTGTCCCCCGCCAGCTCCGGCGGTACGGACGCCCGCAGGGCCGCGCCGAAGGCGGCCACGGCCGGGTGGGCGCCGGCTCCGCTGCGGAAGGCGAGGTTCGTACGGCGCTGCATCACCAGGCGGGTGAGGCGCACGCCCGGTCCGGCCGGGCCGGTGACCCCGAGCTGCGGGACGACGGCCACGCCCTGGCCGGCCGCGACCAGGGCGAGCACGGTGGCGAACTCGTCGACCTGGTGGCGGATGCGCGGGGTGAACCCGGCCGCCTGGCAGGCCCGTACGGTCATGGCGTGGCACAGGGTGCCGGGGGTGGCGGTGATCCAGGGGGCGTCCGCGTACGCGCGCAAGGCGGCGTCCTGGCCGGTGCCGGGCGGCGGCCCGGGGGTCTCCCCGGCGGGCGCGGCCAGGTACATCGCCTCCCCGTACAGCGGCTCGGTGGCCAGCCCGGGCTCTTCGGCGCCGGGCACGAAGTCGTAGGCGTGGACCAGAGCCACGTCCAGGTCCCCGGCCCGCAGGGCGTGTGCGACCGCCGCCGGGTCGGTCTCGCAGACCATCGGCTCCAGCCCCGGGTGGCGCCGGGCCAGGGCGGTCAGGGCGGCCGGGACGATGGCCCGGGTGGCGGTGGGGAAAGCCCCGATGCGCAGGACTCCGGCCAGGCCGCTGCGCGCCTCGGCGAGGTCGGCCTCGGCCTGTTCCAGCCGTTCGAGCACGGCCTCGGCGTGGTGCACCAGGTTCTGCCCGGCCGGGGTGAGGCGGACCCGGCGGCCGGTGCGCTCCAGCAGGGGCAGCCCGGCTTCGCGTTCGAGGACGCCGAGTTGCTGGGACACCGCCGAAGGGCTGAAGGAGAGGGCCTCGGCGACGGCGGCGATGGTCCCGCGGCGGGCCAGTTCGCGCAGCAGGCGCAGGCGTCGTACATCGAGCATCGGCTCAGCTTACGGAACGCGTAAGGAACGCGAACTGGAATTGAGGCTCGGGACGGGCCAGGCTCGACGGCATGACACAGGACAGGGCACAGGACCGTGTGCAGGACGGGGCACGGGACCGTGTGCAGAACAGGGCACAGGACGGGGCGGGGAACATGGCGCGAGACATCACCGAGGACCTCTCGCTGCACGGCATCCACGTCCCCCTCGTCACCCCCTTCTCCCACACCGGGGACGTCGCCGCCGAGGCCCTGGAGGCGCTCGCCCACGAGGTGCTCGACGCGGGTGCCACCGGGATCGTCGCCCTCGGCACCACCGCCGAGGTGGCCACGCTGGACGAGGCGGAGCGCGATCTCGTCACCGACGTCTGCGCCCGGGTCTGTGCGGAGCGGGACGCGCCGCTGACCGTGGGCGCCGGGGCGAGCGGAACCCGGGCCGCCGAGGCGTCGCTGGCCCGGCTGGCGCGGTGGCCGCAGGCGCGGGCGGCGCTGGTGACCGTGCCCTCGTTCGTACGGCCCTCGGCGGCGGGCGTGTTGGCGCATTTCGCGCGGCTGGCCGAGGTGAGTCCCGTGCCGCTGATCGTCTATCACATCCCGTACCGGACCGGGCAGCCGCTGGACGCCGCCGCACTGCGGGCACTCGGCTCGCTCGCGGGAGTGGCGGGGGTGAAGTACGCGGGCGGTGGCATCGGGGAGGACGCGGTGGCGCTCCTCGGCGACCTGCCGGCCGGGTTCGAGGTGCTGGCCGGAGACGACGCGTACCTCTCGCCGCTGCTGGCGCTGGGCGCGGCGGGCGGGATCCTGGCCTCGGCGCACCTGGCGACGGCCCGGTTCGCGGAGCTCGCCGCAGCCTGGCGGGCGGGCGACGTGGCGCGGGCACGTCCCCTGGGGCACGCCCTGGCCCGAATGTCGGCGGCCGCCTTCGCCGAGCCCAATCCGGCGGTCGTCAAGGGCGTGCTGCACGCCCAGGGGCGGATCCCCACGCCCGGCGTACGGCTGCCCCTGCTGCCGGCCTCCGGGGCGGCGGTGGCGGCCACCCTGGCGCGGCTGGCGGAGCTGACGGAGCTCTGAGGGGCGGGGCGGGCGCCTCGGGGAGGCTGAACGAGGGGGAAAAACGCCGGAAAGCATCCTGAATGGGCGATTCGCCGCCAACGGGCGTGTCGCCCGAATCCGGCCCTCGGAGAGTGGACTTGCACCTATTCGGCACCCGGCCCCGACCGGACCTGCGGCCCGTGATGTGAGTCACTCGGAAACCGCCAACATCATTTCCACCGGAGGGCCGATTCCCTTTTCCCGGAAAGAAAGTTGTCCCATGCGCGAAGGGGGCGCCAAGGTCATTTTCGGGACGGAAAGCAGGAAGTCGATCTACCGGTGGAATTCGGGCCTTGTTCCCGCCCGGAGGGCTCGCCTACGGTCACCCTCATTCCCGGTGGGCCACTGCCGAATCCGGCCACCCCCGGGGCCTCTCCGTCCCCCCCCCACGTGAGGAAATGCGCCATGCCCGCAAAGGGAAAGCACCGCCGGCCGAAGAACAACCCGATCGCCCGCAGGCTGGCCATCGCCGGCACGGGTGGCGCGGCCCTCGCCCTGCCTCTGATCAGCACGACCACCGCCGGGGCGGCGGAGGCGGCTGCGCCCATGACCTATTCCGTGGTCGCCGGCGACACCCTTTCGAAGATCGCGGCGGAGCATTCCCTGAGCGGCGGCTGGGAGCAGCTGTACGCGGCGAACAAGAGCGCCGTCGGCGCCGATCCGTCGATCATTCGGCCCGGTCTCAAACTGACCCTCGCCGCCCAGGCCAAGGCCGCTGCTGCCAAGGCCGCGGCTGCCAAGGCGGCGGCTGCCAAGCCCGCCACCGCCTACCCGAACAATCTCGACGGCTGGATCCGCGAGTCGCTGGACGTGATGGCCAAGCACGGCATTCCCGGCAGCTACAACGGAATTCACCGCAATGTGATGCGCGAGTCCTCGGGCAACCCCCTCGCCATCAACAACTGGGACATCAACGCCCGGAACGGGATCCCGTCCAAGGGCCTCCTCCAGGTCATCGACCCGACGTTCCGCGCCTACCACGTGCCCGGTACCTCGATGGACTCCTACGACCCGGTCGCCAACATCACGGCCGCCTGCAACTACGCGGCCGCCCGCTACGGTTCGATCGACAACGTCAACGGGGCCTACTGAGAAGGGCGCCACTGAACGGGCGCCGCTGGACGGCCTCCGCTGGGTCTGCCCCGGTGGAACGGCCCGGGTGGGGCGGGGCGGTCACGGTCGCCCCGTCCACCGCCGCGTCGAGGACGTCCGCCGCCCGGACGGGGCCGAAGGACGTGGAGGTGTGGCGGAAGCGGACGACGGGCGGTGGGTGCGGGGTCCGTGTCGTACCCACCACGCCGGGAAGGACGCGGGTCGCCGGCGGAGCCACGTGTCCGCGGCCGCGGCCGGACGCATGTCACCGCCCGGCGTCACTGCCCCGTATCACTGCCCTGTGTCACCGCCCTGTGTCACCGCCCTGTGTCACCGCCCGGGCGCCAACTTACGGGTGACTGCGTGCGCGGGCTCGGCGGCGGGCCGCGCCGCGGGCTCGGGCGAGGGTGCGCAGGGGGGCCGCCACACCGTAGCCGATGTCCCGGCGCAGGGCGTCGACTCCCGCGCGCTCCACGGCCGTGAGCTGGTGCGCCATCAGCTCCGCCATCGTCCCGGTGACGGGGCGCAGCCCCGGATCGGCGAGTTCGAGGATGCCGTCGGTCGCGTCGAGGGCGGTCCGGGCGCGGCGGGTCTCGGCGGCGAGGAGCGCGCGTACTGCCGGGGTGTCGCGGGCCTGTTCGAGGTCGGCACGGGTCACGGAGTGCTCGTCGAGGCGGGCGCGCGGGATGCACAGGCGGCCGTCCGCGAGGTCTCCGGCGAGGTCCGCGAGGAAGTCGACCCGCTGGGCGGCGTCGACGAACCGCCGCCAGCCCGCCGCCTGTTCGGGGCCGGGTCCGCCCTGGTACTGGAGGCCGGTGAAGACCAGCACCCCCGGCCAGGCGTAGGCGTCGAGGTAGGCCTGGAAGTCCTCCTCGGTGGCGAAACCGTCGAAGCCCGCCTCGGCGGTGGCGGCGCCCTCGAGGAACCGGGAGACCCAGTGGGCGGGCAGGGCGCGCGCGTCCACGGCGTGGGCGTAGGCACGCAGCAGGGGGTCGGGGCTGTCCCCGGACGTGAGGGCCCGCTCGACCCGGCCGGTCAACGCGGCCAGGTTGGCGGCCCGTTGTGACGGGGTGCCGGTCTCGGCCACGTCGTCGACCAGGTTCATGAACGCGAGGCCGGCGGCGAGCCACGGCACCAGGGGCGGGGCGGCGAGCAGGCGCAGCGCGAGGTAAGGGGCGGGTTCGCGGCGGAGCACGCGCCGGGCGGCGTGCGTGTAGTCGTCCCGCAGCCGGGTGCCGCGGATCCCGGCCGCCGTGAGTGTGGTGCGCCAGCTCGGCATGCTGCTCGTGCTCCCCTCGGAACGTTTCTCCGCGCGTGTACGAAGATCAGGATCGCAGGTCCGGAGCCACGGCCTACGAGCGGTAGACCTTCCTGACCTTGCCGTCGGTGCCGGCCAGGACGTAGCCGCCCTGGCCGTACTCGTCGCTGAGGTAGGGCCGCATGGACGGGCTCTGGTCCATCATCCAGGGCTCGACGATCACGTAGCGGGAGGTCGGGTTCGCCACGCCCAGGTCCTGCTTGGCCTGTTCCAGGAGGGCGGGCAGGGTGTCCCATTCGACCTTGGCCATGTCGATGAGCGGGGCGCGGTCCTTGACGGTGCCTGCCGGGCCGGTGCGGGTGACCCCGCCGTCGCGGTACTGCCAGGAGTCGACGGTCCTGGCTCCGGGGGCGGTGGGAACGGAGGCGATGACGTACTCGTCGTAGATCCGCAGGTCCACGAAGGTGGTGGTGCCGGTCTGCTGCTTCAGCGCCGCCACGGCGGTCCGGATGTTGGCGGGGGTGAGCAGGCTGCCCTGCGGCGCCGTCGCCTTGGGCGTACTCGCCTTCGGTCCGGGGGTCGCGGAGGCGGGGGCCGAGACGGCGGGGGCCGTGAGCGCCGGCCCCGAGGCGGCGGGGCGGCCCTTCTCCTCCCGGCCGTCCTGGGTGCCGTCGGGCAGCAACTTGACGACCCCGACGGCTCCGGCCGCCAGTACCGCCGCGAGGGCTGCGGCGAGCAGGACCGGGCGGCGCCGCGGTGCCGACGCCGGGTGCAGCGGCGCGGTGGCCGCGTACGGGGTGGGGACCGGACCGAAGGGCGGCGGCGTGGGCGGCCCGAACTGCCCCAGGACCGCGGCGGCCCCGGGGGCGGCGAGAGCGGTGCTCGCGTCCCGGAGCAGTTGTTCCAGCTGCGCCGCGTCGGGCCGCGCGGCCGGGTCGCGCACGAGGATCCGCTCCAGTACCGGCGCCAGCGGGCCGGAGCGTACGGGCGCCGGGATCGGGTCGTCGAGCACGGCGACCACTGTGGCCAGGCTGGTGGCGCGGCGCAGCGGATGGACGCCTTCCGCGGCCACGTACAGCAGCATGCCCAGCGACCACAGGTCGGAGGCGGCCAGCCCCTCCTCGCCTCGGACGCGCTCGGGCGCGATGTACTCCGGCGAGCCGATGAGCACGCCGGTCGAGGTGAGGCCGGTGGATCCGTGCAGGGCCGCGATGCCGAAGTCGGTGAGCACCGCCGACCCGTCGGGGCGCAACAGCACGTTGGCCGGTTTCACGTCACGGTGCAGGACGCCCTCGGCGTGTGCGGCGCGCAGCGCGGACAGGACGTCGAGTCCGAGCCTGACCACCTCGGCCGGCGGCATCGGGCCGCCGGCCAGCCGGTCGTGCAGGGAGCCGCCCCGGACCAGCTCCATCACGATCCACGGGTGTCCCTCCGAGCCGTCCGCAGGCTCCACGATGTGGTGGATCGTCACCACGTGGGGGTGGGCGAGCCGGGCCAGGGCCCGGGCCTCGCGGACGGCCCGTTCGCGCAGCTGGTCGGCGAGACCGGGCTGGGCGGCGGCGGTCGCCGGGTCCGGCGGCCGCACCTCCTTGAGTGCGACCTCGCGGTGCAGGGCGATGTCGCGGGCGCGCCAGACGGTTCCCATGCCGCCGCTGCCCAGGGGCGCGACCAGCTCGAAACGGCCGTCGATCAGTTGTCTGCCGGCCTCACTCGTGTCCATGGGCCGTCATCGTAGGCGTCCCGTGCGACAGCGGTGCAGGCGGTGTCAGCAGCGTCGGCGGTCCGCGGTGATCGTGCCTTGCGCGGTGGCCACCGTACGGTCGTAGCAGCCGCCGGACGCCGGGGAACCGTGGAGCCGGTAGCGGGCGGTGGTGGTGGCGACGGCGTGCCGCTGGTCGCGCGGGACGTTCGCGGTGTAAGTGGCGTCGCCCGTGTACTGGTTGTCGAGGCGGGAGACGTCTGCCGTCCGCCCGCGGCGCAGGGTGACGGTGTCCGCGCGGTCGCCGAGCGAGAGGACGGTGCGCAGCCGGTCGCCGGCGCCGAGGGTGGTCTCGCCGTTCATCGTGTACGTGCGTGCGGTGCGGGTGGTGGTGGCCCCTCGGGTCACGGTCTCCTCGTCGGTCCAGGTGGCGGTGAGGGCGTCGCGGTTCTCGCCGTCGGTCCAGCGATGGACCGAGGTGTTGCCCACGGCGCGGGTGACGGTGGTGGTGACCCGCCCGTGCGAGGTGTCCAGGTATCCGGCGACGGTCAGCCGGTGGCCGCCCTCGGTGTCCAGGCGGTGCTCGGCGCCGGGTGCGGGGGCGGCAGGGGTCCAGCGGGAGGAGTTGGCCGGATCGCTCTGCTCGTGCCGGGTCAGGGCGCCGGTGACGACCTCGCGGGCCCCGTCCTGCCACAGCAGGAGGTTGGCCGGGGTGCTCCAGCCGCTCTGTCCGGCCGGCACCCCGGCCACGGAAACCTCGATCCGGTGCGGGCGGCCGTCGTTGAGTAGCGCGGCGAAGGGGGTCAGGTCGTAGACGACCGGCTGCACGTCGAAGGCGCGGGGGCCGGGCGTGACGTACCAGAGGAAGGGGTTGGACCAGCCGCCGGTCCAGACGGTCGGGAAGGGCGCGGCGATGCCCGCGAGCCGCCCGTCCACGGCGACGCGGACCTCGCGGTAGGGGCCGTCGGACGCCTTGCAGGAGTACGGGGCCGCGTCCGGGGTGGTCATGTACCAGTACTCCTCGCAGCCGCCGCCCGAGCCGGTGGCGTACACCTCGGCGAGGAGGCGCTCCGTGTTGCGCGGGGTGGTGACCTCCGGGGTGGTGAGGGCCAGCACGCGGTCGGGGGTCTCGGCGGAGTCGGTGGGCTCGGCGGAGTCGGTGGAACCGGCGGATCCGGCGGAACCGGGGCGGCCTTCGGCGGCGTAGAAGGTGAGGGTGACCTTCACGTCGATGACACCGGTGTAGGTGTCGTTGACGACGTTGCCGATGAGCATCTCGACGGGCTGCGGGCGGGTGAGGGTGTCGCGGTAGCGGGTGACGTCCTTCTCGACGGACCAGGTGATGCCGTCGGGCGAGGGCTGGGGCGTGGAGGTGCGCAGGATTTCGACGCCGCCGAGGGAGAGGTGGCCGAGGCGGTCGTACTGGCGGCCCTTGACCTTGCCGTCGAGGCGCAGGACCACCTTGGCCCAGTGGTCGGAGCCGCAGCCCCGGGGCGGCGCGTAGCTGCCCCGGTACGGGGTGAAGTCGCGGAACTGCGCCTCGGCGAGGGTCACCTCGCAGGAGCGGGTCCCGGGCCGGGTGACGGGCGGGGCGGGGGTGAGGGGGTCGTGCCAGTCGGTGCCGAACTCGGCGGGCGGTGTCCCGCCTCCGGTCGCGGGTGCCTGTGCGGCGGCCGTGGTGGGAGCGCCCTGCGCGGGTCCCGCGGTGGCGAGCGTGGCCGCGGCCAGCGCGATCGCGCCGAGCACGCCCGTGATCCTGTGTCGTCTCATGGGCCCGCAGTGAAACCCGGCCCGCCCGGAGGGCGCCAGGGCCGGTGCGCCGACCCTGGCGTGAAATCGCCGGTCAGGCCGGAAGGACGACGACGCCGTCGGCGTCCGCGTGGACCGTGTCCCCGGGGCGGAAGGTGGTCCCGCCGATCGTGACGGGCTCGTCCACCGTGCCCGCGCCGGTCTTGCCGCTCTTACGGGGCACGGTGCCCAGCGCCATGACCCCGAGGTCGAGTCCGCCGAGGGCGGCGCTGTCGCGGACCGCGCCGTTGATGATCAGGCCGGCCCAGCCGTTGCGCTCGGCGGCGCCGGCGATGAGGTCGCCGACGAGGGCGGTGCGCAGCGAGCCGCCGCCGCGAGGACGGCGCCCTCGCCCGGTGCGTGCACGAGCTCGCGCAGCAGCGCGTTGTCCTCGTGGCAGGAGAGGGTCCGCACCGGGCCGGCGAACACCCGGCGGCCGCCCAGCAGTCGGAACCGGGTGACGCCCATGTCTCCGGGACTTCCTCGCTGCTCGGTCCGGTGCGCTCTGCCTCATGCCTCATGCCTCATGCCTCACGGCACGGTACCGCTTGAGCCGTGCGGTGATCCTCTCGGGATCCGCGTCGCCGTTCGGCTCGGCGAAGAGGTCGTGGGGACGGGGGCGAAGGCTCAGTCCCGCGAATTGCCGAAGAGGATTCGGTAGCCGATCAGCAGGACCAGCGAGCCGGCGATGGCGGAGCCCCAGGTGGCGGGGTCGAAGAACTGGGCCTGGACCGGCCGGTCCAGGAACTTCGCGGAGAGCCAGCCGCCGGTGAAGGCGCCCGCGACGCCGATGAGGGTGGTGCCGATCAGGCCGCCGGGGTCCCGGCCGGGCAGCAGGACCTTGGCGATGCCTCCGGCCAGCAGTCCCAGGATGATCCAGCCGACGATCCCCATGTCCATTCACTCCGTTTCGGTGTTCCGGTGTTCACCGGGGAGGACGCCAGGGCAGCCGAAACGGTTCTCCGGCCGTCGGCTCACACGGCCACCCGGCTGATCGGCGCCGTGGGCGCCGTAGGCGCGGCGGGCGCGGCGGGCGCGGCGGGCGGCTCGGCTTCGGCGGCCACGGCCCGGGCGGCGGGCGGCTCGGCTTCGGCGGCCACGGCCCGGGCGGCGCGCGCAGGGGGCGTACGGGTCAGCAGGAGCACCCCCCGCGCCGCGGCGAAGGCTCCCGCCACCGCGAGCAGCACCCCCAGCGCGCCGCCTTGGAGGCGTTCGCCGAGCAGGACCATGCCGATCGCCGCGGCGGCCAACGGGTTGGCCAGGTTCACCACGGCGAGCGGGGCACCGAGCCCGCCCCGGTAGGCCCGCTGCGACAGGAGCATCCCGCCGACCGCGAACACCACGACGAGCAGGGCCACGGCGACGACCCGGACGCTGAACAGGGATCCTCCGCGCCCTCCCGCCACGGCCACGGTCTGGGTCAGGGCGGAGGCCGCCGCGGAGGCCAGTCCGGAGGCCGTGGCGTGGCGCAGCCCCGAGCGCGGGTCCTTGACGGCGGTCAGCAGCAGGATCACGGTGGCCGTGGCCCCGGAGACGGCCAGCGCCTCGGCCAGGCTGAGGGTGTCGTCGGGCGCCGGCCCGGAGGCCGGGAGCAGCAGCAGACCCAGCCCCGCGACGGTGGCCAGGGTGCCCCGCCATTCGCTCGCCGCCACCCGGCGGCCGGCTCCGCGCGCGCCCAGCGGGACGGCGGCCACGAGGGTGAGCGCGCCGAGCGGCTGCACCAGCGTGAGCGGTCCGTACCGCAGGGCCGCCGCGTGCAGCAGGGCGGCGGCGGCGTTCAGCCCGGCCGACCACCACCAGGCTCCGGAGCCGAGCAGGGCCCTGGCGCTGCGTGCGACGGCGGCGCGGGCGAGCCGCTCCTGGGCGACGGCGGCGGCCGCGTAGGTCACGGCCGAGGCGAGGCAGAGGACGACGGCGAGAGCGGTGGCGTTCACCGCTCGGCTCCTGCGGAGGCGGGGGCGACGGCCGTGTCACGGGCAGAGCCTGAACCGGATCCGACGGCCGCGTCGGGGGCAGAGCCGGAGCCGGGGACAGGGCCGGGCTCGGCGGCGGTTCGCGGGCCGGGCAGCCCGTGCACGGCGCCCGCCTCCGCGTCCCCTCTGCCACCGCCGCCACCGCCACCATCGGCATGGGCGGCATCCGGTCGCGGGACCAGCCGCAGGGCGGCCCCGAGCAGGAGGGTCGCGACGATCGCGTCGAGCCAGTAGTGGTTGGCCGTGCCGACGACCACCAGGAGGGTCAGCAGGGGGTGCAGCAGCCACAGGGCGCGCCACCTGGTGGGGCGCGTGGCGGCGATCATGCCGAGGGCGAGCGTCAGCGCCCATCCGAAGTGCAGGGAGGGCATCGCCGCGAACTGGTTGGCCATGGTGTCGGTGGCCGGCGCGGCGCCGTAGACGGTGGGGCCGTACACCTGTCCGGTGTCGATCAGGTCCGCGGCACCCAGCAGCCGCGGGGGCGCGAGCGGGAAGCCGAGGTGCAGGGCGAGGGCGGCCCCGGTGAGCACGGTGAGCACGCGGCGGGCCCAGAGGTAGTGGGCGGGGCGGCGCAGGTAGAGCCAGACCAGGAAGAGCGCGGTCGCCGGGAAGTGCACGGCCGCGTAGTACGTGTTGGCGGTGTGCACGAGGGCGTCCCCGTGCAGCAGCAGCCGCTGCACGGCACCCTCGCCGGGCAGGCGCAGGGCGCGCTCGGCGTCCCAGATCCACGCGGCGTTGCCGAGGGCCTCTTCGGTACGTCCGGTCGAGAGCGACCGACCCGCCTTGTAGACGGTGAACAGTCCCGCGACGAGCAGCAGCTCGCGTATGAGGCGGCGGCGCGCGGCTCGGCGTCCGGCCGCCGCCCCGGCGGGTGTGGCATGGGAGGTCATCCCCCGGTCTCGCTTCCTGCTCGCACAGATCGACACGCCAGTGTATCGATACATTTGCGTATCGATACGCAGGTGTACCGATACGCTCGCGTTCCCGTACACTGCTCGTACTGGAACAAGCCACCGAGGCGCCCCCGAGGAGAGCCGCACCCCATGACGACGACGCCGACGACCGCGCGCCGCTCCAAGATCACTCCGGAGCGGGAGCAGGAGTTCTACGAGGCCGTCCTGGAGCAGCTGCGCGAGCACGGCTACGAGGCCCTGACCATGGAGGGCATCGCCGCCCGGGCGAGCTGCGGCAAGTCCACGCTCTACCGGCAGTGGAAGACCAAGCCCCAGCTCGTCGCCGCAGCCCTGCGGGCCAACCGGCAGGGCACCCTCGTCGCGGTGGACACCGGATCGCTGGCGGAAGACCTGCGCGAGGCGGCCCGGATCGCGGCCTGCACCTCGGGGCGCGACACCCGGCTGACCCAGGCCCTCGGGCACGCCGTGCTCAGCGACGAGGAACTGCAGGCCGCCCTGCGCGAGGCGCTGGTCGAGCCCGAGCTGGCCGCCTTCGACGTGATGGTGGAGCGGGCGGTGGCGCGCGGCGAGATCACCGCGGACCACCCCGCCGTGGAGTTCCTTCCGGCGCAGCTGATGGGTGTGCTCCGCATCCGGCCGGTGCTCGAAGGACGGTACGCCGACGCCGACTACCTGGTCCGGTTCGTCGACGCGGTCATGCTCCCCTCCCTGGGTCTGACACCACCCCAGGGCCCCTGAACCGGCGGGCCGCCGTCCCGATGACCGGACGGCGGTCCGCCCGCGCTGCCTCGTGGGGACGGCGGCAGCGCGCCACCCGGACCGGGCGGCGCTCACTCACGCGACGAGTGGGCGCCTCCCGATCTGAGCGGCCCCGGGCCGTCCGAGCCGGGCCGGGCGGCGGCCGTCGCCGCCGTCAGCGCACTCGGCCCATGATCCGGGTGAACTCCTCCGGACCGGTGTCGAAGCCGTGCAGCCGCGGGTCGAGCGACCAGGCGCCCGAGTCGTCCCGGGTGAACTCGGCGACCGTGGCGGCGGTGGCGGACGGGACGGCCGCGAAGTCGCCCTGGGCGAGATCCTCGTACCCCTCACGGATCCGGACCCCCGTTCCCGCGACGTCGGAAAACGTCGTGGGGCGGTCCGCACCCGTGTCCTGGATCAGGACACCGACGACCACCCGGCGCAGCTCCGGCGCCATCCGGTGGAGTTCGAGGGTCATCACCTCGTCGAAGCCGAAGCCCTGGCCCGTCTGACTGTCCCGGTTGAGGGTGATGGTGCCGTCGGGCGACCGGCTGCCGAAGTGGACCAGGTGGACGGGGACCCCGTGGAGGTCCGCCGCTCCGTAGACCGCGGCCACGATGTCGAGGTCGTGCGCCGGCGTGCCGGCGGGACTGGGGTCCCATCGCAGCGCGATCTCCACCTTGGCCAGGCCCTTGCGTACACCGGTCACCGAACTCCCCCTCCGCCCAACGGGTATTGCCCGCCCATGGTCCCACGGGTCAACCGCCGGAGCCCGGACGACCGCACGTTCCCGGCCAGTCCGCTCAGGCCCCGAGGTCGACGCGTACGGTCTCCACCCATCCCGGCGGCGCGGGCGCGTTCTCCCCCACCAGCGCGGCGATCAGCCGGCAGGACGGGGTCTCGTCCGGCCACGGGGTGTACCCGTCGGTCAGTACGACCACGATGTTCGGCCGGTCGGCCAGGGCCAGCGCGGCGCTGATGCCGACGCGCATGTCCGTGCCCCCGCCGCCGGCCAGGGCCACCTGGTCGACGCTGGTCACCCGGGTCACGGCGTGGACGTCCGCGTCACACGCGAGGACGGCGACCCGGTTGCCGCCGACCCCCACCTCCCGCAGCACGCCGGTGACTTCGGCGAGCGCGGCGGCCAGGTCCTCCGGGCCCATCGACCCCGAGGTGTCGATGACGATCGCGACCCGCGGCAGCGGCCGGCGCAGGCTGGGCAGCACCACCCGGCCGCCGAGCGCGGGGGTGCGGCGCGAGGGGCGGCGGTAGGTGTAGTCCACCGCGCCGGCCGCCCAGGCGGCGGCCTCCCGCACCGCTCCGGACAGGGCCCGGCGCCAGTCGACGGAAGGCTCCAGCAGTTCCTCGGCCCACCGGGCCCATCCCTCGGGCATCCGGCCCCGGGCGCGCTGGTGGGCCCGTACGGCCTGGGCGGTCTGGCGGCGCAGCGCCTCCGCCTCCACCGGGCCGACCCGGGCGGGGCCGCGCTCACCGAGCTCCCAGGGCGTGGGAGTGCCGTGCGCGCCGGACCCGCAGTCCACCCCGTGCGCCGAGGACGTGCTGCACTGTGCGGGTATCGTCGGCAGGTAGGCCTCGAAGAGCCCGCCCGTGGGCAGGCCGAAGAGCCGGGGCTCCATCCGGCCCTCGGGCAGCCTCAGCCCGTCGGCGAGCAGGTCGTCGTTGATCTCGCAGTCCTGGGCGATGTTGACGCGGCCGTGATCGCGCTGATCGGCGGCGGGCAGGCGCTCGGCCCGGCCGTGGTGGTCGCGCAGCAGGTGCGCCACCTCGTGGATCCACACTCCGGCCAGTTCGTCGACCGGGGTCGCCTCGACGAAGGCGGGCGAGACGTAGCAGCGCCAGTGCCGGTCGACGCCCATGGTGCGCACGCCGTCCGAGGGGACGACCGTCAGTGCGTACAGGGCGGAGGCGAGGTACGGGCGGCCCTCGGCGGCCTTGTAGCGGGCCGCCAGGAGCTTCGCGCGGTCCAGGCGCACGGCCCGGCCCGCCGGGCTCAGCCGCCGCCCGGCAGCGAGCCGGACAGCCGGAGCAGTTCCACGAAGGCGTCGATGCCGGCGGGCACCGGCCAGTCGAGGTCGCGCATCGCGGCGAGGTCGGCGGCGGCCCGGGCGGCGACGTCGGGTACGCCGGCGTCCACGGCCTTGGCCAGCACCGCCCAGCCCGCCTCCCAGCGGGGGCGGGTGAGCTCGCTCTGCACGGCGGCGACCACGGCGATGAGGAAGGCCAGCTGCCGGTCTCCGCGCTCGGGCAGGGCGAAGGCGTCCGGGTCGGCCAGCACCCGGTCCGGGTCGGGCAGGTCGAGGTGTTCGAGGTACGAGAGCAGCTCGATCCCGGCGGCTTCGCCGACGGCTCCGGTCAGTGCGGCGGCCAGTGCCTCCCGGCCCGTCGAGGCCGCGTACCCGGTGGCCAGCAGCCGCAGGGCCATCTCCCAGGTGCGCGGGGAGGGCCAGCCGCGGCCGCGGGACGCGGCCTCGGCGGGCATGTGGTGGACCAGGCCCGGCCGGGCGGTGAGGAAGCCGGAGACGGCGCCGCGGGCGCGGGCGGCCGAGCCGGAGGCCTTGGCGGGGTCGACAGCCGGGATCGCCACCTCGGGCCAGGTGCCGGCCATGCCGCGGGCCACCGTGCGCGGATCGTGCGTCCAGTCGAGGTGCACGAAGCGGTTGGCCAGCGGGGGGCTGAGGTGCCAGCCGTCGGCCGCGCTGGCGGGCGGGTTGGCCGCGGCGACGATCCGTACCGCCGGGGGGAGTTCGAGGCTGCCGACCCGGCGTTCCAGGACCACGCGCAGCAGGGCGGCCTGCACGGCGGGCGGGGCGGAGGACAACTCGTCGAAGAACAGCAGTCCGTGGCCGGTGCGGGCGAGGCGTACCGCCCAGTCCGGCGGGGCCATCGGGACGCCGGTGGTGGCGGGGTCGTCGCCGACGATGGGCAGCCCGGAGAAGTCCGAGGGCTCGTGGACGCTGGCGATGACGGTCTCCAGCTCCACCCCGAGCGCGGTGGCGAGCTGCCGCATGCCGGCGGACTTGCCGATGCCGGGCTCACCCCACAGCAGCACGGGCTGATTGGCCGTCACCGCCAGGGCCAGCGCCTCCAGTTGGGGATCGGTGGCGGGTTCCCTCCGGGTGGCGCCCAACCGCTTGCCCAGGGCGTCGGCGGCGGCCAGGGCCCGGGAGGGCTGCGGCTGGGCACTCATGCGTCGTCGTCCTCGTCTTCCTCACGGTATTCCATGTGCTCGTCGAACCAGTCGGCGCCGATGCCGGGGAACTCCTCGTCGACGCGCCGGCGCAGGAAGTCCAGGTCGGTGCGCTTGTAGCGGCGGATCTCCTGGGACAGCGACAGTTCCATCTCGTCGATGACGTCGATCCTGGCACCGGCCGCCAGCAGGGCCCTGACCAGCTCCGGGGAGCCGCCCCAGTGCACGGCCGACAGCAGCGGAGTGCGCTGGTGCTTGTCCCGCGCCTCCAGGTCGAGGCCGGCCGCGAGCAGCCGGGGCAGCAGCACTTCGTGGTCGAGCAGGTGGAGTTCGTGCAACAGGCCGCGTCCGCGGGCCTCCCGGATCCGGGGGTCCACGCCCGCGTCCAGCAGCGTCACCACACCCGGGGTGTCCCCGTGCTGGGCGCGCAGGAACAGCTCCCGCTGCTGGTCGCGCAGGGCGCGGGGCAGCCGGCCCTCACCCGTGGTCCAGGTCTGCTGCACGGCGAAGCAGCCTGAGACCGCGCCGCCGAACGCTCGCATGGCGCGCTCCCGTTGCTGCTCTTCGGCGGTGTGCGGCAGGTCGAGTACGCCGCCCCGCGAGCGCACCTCGTGCCAGTCACCCCGGCAGCGCACCCGGACGGGCTCCGCCTCGGCGGGGCCGGGCGGGCCCGCGGCGGGCCCGGCGCCGGGGAACAGGGAGGCGGCCACGAGGGGGTGCAGCTCACGCGGGGTGATCCGGCCGGTGCGCACCAGTTCGAGGTCGGGCAGCCGCTGCCAGGCGTACCGCGGCAGCAGTTTCGGGACGGCGAGTGCCTCTTCCCGCTCGATGAAGCGGGCCCGGAGCCGGTCGGGGCCGTCGGTCTCCAGCAGGAGGTAAGTACGCCAGTCGGCCGCGATCCGGTACCGCTCGCCCGCGCCGGCCGCCACGAGCCGCCCCACCTCCTGCACGAGCCGGGTGAGGTCGATCGGCATCCGCCCGAACAGGGCCTCCGGGTCCAGCTGGCGCTGGTAGGGCTGCGGGGCCGGCACGGTCAGGTCGCACTCGATGCCCGCGGCCTCGTACGCCGCGGCGGTGTCCCCTTGCGCGCGCAGCAGGTCGATCCGCTCGGTGCGGCCCTCCGGGTCGCCGAAGCGCGCGCCCAGCTCGGATGCGCGGCGGGCGTCCCAGAACGGCCGGACCGCGGTCCAGTCCTCCGGGACGAAGCCGCGTCCCGTGTACCGGTTCCGCTTCGTCGGGACGACCGGCGCGCAGTGCAGGCGCAGCCGCTGCGCGCCCTCGGTCATGACGGGCGTGGTGACCGACAGGGTCGGGCCGTCGGCGCCGCCGTACGAGGCCAGCAGGATCCGCAGGTCGGTGGCGATGGTGGTGCGGCCGCCGAGGCCGCGCGGCAGGTGCCAGCGCAGCAGGTCGGGGGCGAGGTTGCGGAGGTCCTCCTCCACGGCCCCGGCGACGGAGGCGCCGTAGCGGGCCGCGACCTCGGGCAGGTCGAAGCCGATGTCCACGCCCGCGGCTGCGCAGGCCGCTCGCCAGTCCCCGGCCAGGCGGTGCGCGGTGGCCTGTTCGATCATCCAGCCGGGTACGGCGTACCGGCGGATCCGCTGCCAGGCCGGGCCGTCCTCGGGCAGGAAGCCGCCGGGTGCTCCCGCGTACGGGCTCACCGGTACACGCTGCCGATGGCGCGCAGGTCGGGATGGGTGGCCCGGGCCGGGCGGAGCCGGTCGGCGAAGGAGCGCTTGACGCGGCGGGGCAGGCCGGGGCCCAGGCCGACGTACTCCAGGGGGCTGTCGGCCGTCACCGCCGCGAGCAGGCTCTTCGCGCCGCGGCCGGTGAGGCCGGTGTGGCGCAGTTCCAGGCGGCGCAGGGGGCTGCCGGGGAGCGCGGCGGCCAGGGCGTACGCCCCTTCGTCGCCCGGGTCGTTGCCGGGGGCTCCCAGGCTCCGCTCGGACATCGTCCGGCCGAGGTCCAGGGCTTCGACGGAGTCGAGGGCGCCGGCCAGGGAGCGCGCTCCGGCGGCGCCGATGCCGTTGCCGCCGAGGCCGAGGCGGACCGGGCCGGGGGAGGACGCGGCCGCGGCGGCCAGGACGGCGGCGCCGTCGTCGCCGAGGTGGTTGGCCGGTACGTACAGCTCGCGCACCCCGGCCTCCCGGATCAGGGCGGCGAGCAGCGGCGCGGCGTCGGGGCCGAGGCCGTTGCCGCCGAGGAAGAGGCGTTCCAGCGGCTGCTCGCGCTCCAGCAGGGCGTCGAGGAGGAGGCGTACGCCGTCCGCGCCGATCCCGGTGTTGACCAGGTCGAGGGTGCGCAGGGCGGTGTTGCGGCGCAGCAGCGCGGCGAGGGTGCGGGCGCCGTCCTCGAAGAGCGGGTTCCGCTTGAGCCAGAGGGCTCGGACGGTGGTGTCCTCGGCGAGGGCTCCGGCGAGGGCGGCGACCCCGTCGGGGCCGATCCTGTTGCAGCCGAGGTAGAGCGTGCGCAGCCCGTGCCCGTCCGCTCCGGCCGCCAGGTTCTCCGCCAGGGTGCGGGCTCCCCCGTCGCCGATGGCGTTGGTGCCGAGGAGCAGGTGGGTGGCGTGTGCGGAGGCGGCCGCGGCGGGCAGCAGCCGGGCCGCGCCGCCCGGGCCGAGCCCCTGCTTGCAGAGGTCGACGCGGCCGTCGGCGCGCAGGGTGCCGAGCGGGAAGGCCTCGTCGGCCTCGACCGGGTGGTCCGCCGCGAGCCGGGCGAGCAGCGGGTCGAGACCCGCGGGGTCGGCCGGCGGCATGTCCGGGTGCTCGATCGCGGGGCACCGTACGGGTGTCGGCTGTGTCATCACCACTCCACCGGTTCCTTCGCCGGTGCCCGGCGTCCATCACGACTTGAGACAGCAAGTAGACGCAAGACCGGTCGGATTCGAACCGACGTCCTCCAGCTCGATGCGTGGGCGCGACGACCTCTGCGCTACGGCCTTGCTGCGCGCGATCATACCGGCCCGGCGGCCGGAAATCGATCACCAGTTTGGGTCATTGATTCCCGACTGCCGGAATTTGTCTACCAATTGCCGTCCTGTACAGGTTTGCCCGGCCTCGGGGCGTTACCGAGCGGCTTGACCTGGGCGGGTTCCGGCTCCGCCCAGGGGGTGTGGTCGTCGCCGATCCACTCCCCCACCGGCTTGACCCCGGCTAGCGTCGCGGAGGGCGCGAGGTCGGCGGCGGACTCGTCGTAGTAGTCGAACCAGGGCAGCCCGGCCCGGGTGTAGGCGGCCCGGTCCACCGGCGAGGGCGGGGCGGCCTCCCCGGTGATACGACGCCACTCGGGCGGCGTCACCAGGTGCACGAAGACCCGCGCGGCCGGCTCCTCCGCCCAGGCGGAGAGCGGCCGGTCGTCCCGGTAGACCTCCTGGCGCATGGAACCGCCGACGCCGAGCCCCATCGCGGGAGCGGCGGGCGGCGCGCCCCGGGTCGGCGCCGCCCCCGGGGCCGCCGGAGCGACGGCCGGGGCCGGGATCCCGCCGGGAGCCGCCGCCATCGGCATGGGTACCGGGCCTCCGAAGCCGGCGAACCCGCCGGCCGGGCCGGTCGGCGGGGTCGGGGGCGGCGGGGCCCACTGCGGCGATCCGGGAGGCCGGGTCCGCGCACTGTCCGCCCGCCGCCACTCCTCCAGCACCGCCGGCGCGAGCGGGAACGCCTGGAGCTGTACTCCGCCGGTGGTCTCCTGCCCGGTGACCTGCCCCTCGACGGTGGCACCGAGCCCCAGCGGTACGGCGACGAACTGGCGCACCGTCCCGTCGCCCGAGTTGATCCCGTCCAGCCACGGCTGGCGGGGCAGCACCACGTAGTTCTGCGGACCTCGGGCGAGCCGGCCCGTCCAGCGCTCGCCCGACACCGCGCACACCTTGCCGACCCCGACCTGGAGCGCGGCGGGCTCGCGGGTACCGGCGAAACTCAGCCACATCGCCTCGCGCAGGTACACGGGCAGCATCACACCCCCCTTCGCGAGCCACTCCGGCGGCACCGTGTCCGGGTAGTCCTCCACCCGCCGGAGCGGGAATTCCCCCAGCCCCGGCGGCAGCGCGTGCGTGCCCGATTCGGGCAGCCGCAGGGTCCGGATGAAGCGGATCTGCACCCCTTCTCCCAGTAGCAGCGCATTTTTGTCGATCCGCACCGAACCCGTCTCCACGCCCGCCCCTTTCCCGCCTTCTGGCGGCTCCGGCCCGGTCCCACCGCAGAATCTGCGGCCGGTCCGGATCGTTATCCTCAAGTTTTCCTCAGATGTAGTGACGCTGCGGCCACCGGCTTCCTAGCTTCCTCGTACACGTGTCGTGACGTCCCCCACGCATCCGCGGTTCCACGCGCGCCGGCGATCCCGGCACACGTCCCGCGTCACCGAGGAAAGAGTGCAGCAATGAAGGTTCCCCAGGCCGGCGCGGTCGCCGCAGTGATCGCCCTCGCCCTGACCACCTCCGGGTGCGGCGGTGACGACCAGGCCAAGGGGACGCTCTCCATCGGCATCAAGTTCGACCAGCCCGGCATCGGGCTGCGCGAGACCGGCGGCGTCTTCTCCGGTTTCGACGTGGACGTCGCCACCTACGTGGGCAAGGAGCTCGGCTACAAGGCGGACCAGATCGAGTTCAAGCAGGTCTACAGCAACGACCGCGAGCTGCTGCTCCAGTACAACGAGGTGCAGTTCGTCGCCGCGAGCTACTCGATCAACGAGAAGCGCAAGGAGAAGGTCGACTTCGCGGGCCCGTACTTCGTGGCCCACCAGGACCTGCTGGTCCGCGCCAGCGACAACACGATCGCCAGGGCGGAGGACCTCAACAGCAAGCGGCTCTGCTCCGTCACCGGCTCGACCTCGGCGGAGAACATCAGGAAGAGCGTCGCCCCCAAGGCGAGCGTGCTGGAACTCCCCGGTTACTCGGAATGCCTCGTCGCCCTCGAGGACAACCTGGTCGACGCCATGACCACGGACAACTCCATCCTGGCCGGGTACGCGGCCCACAAGGGCAACGAGGGCAAGTTCAAGCTGACGGGCCAGAGCCTGAGCACCGAGAACTACGGCATCGGTGTCAAGAAGGGCAACAAGGAACTCCAGACCAAGATCAACGCCGCGCTGAAGAAGATGGTCGCGGACGGTTCCTGGGAAGCGGCCGTGAAGAAGAACTTCGGCGCGGACTACAAGTACGAGCCGGCGCCGGCGATCACCGCGGGCAGCTGACGATCGTCGAGGCGGTGGCCGGGTCCGACCAGTCGGCGTCGAAGCGGGCGTTGACGACGTAGAGCCGGTCCCCGAACACCGCCGCCGTCGTCGGCTCGTCGAACCGCGGGTCCGTGATCTGCCGGACGAAGCGGGCACGGCGGCCGTCGCCGCTGAGGGTGAACACGTCCACGGCGTGGCTCCAGTTGCGTACGACGTACAACGTGCGGCCGTGGACCACGAGGCCGTCGCCGTTGCCCACCGACCCGCCGTCGAGCACGGTCCGGGTGGCGGCGCCGGTGGCCGGGTCGATGCGGAAGAGCGCCTGGGCGGTGTCGTGCACCACCAGCAGGGCCCGGCCGTCGGGGGTCCGCTCGATGCCGTTGGCTCCCCAGTACTCGCCGCCGGGCGGGACCGGGGCCCATTCGCCGCCGAGCCGCAGCGCGCGGGGGGCGGCGCCGGCGCCGGTGAGCTCGCGCCCGGCGGGCAGGAAGTACAGGACGTCGCCGAAGGAGTCGGTGAACCAGGCCCCGCCGCATCCGACGACGACGTCGTTGACGAACGCGGTGCCGGTCGCGGCCCGGTGAGTGGCGAGGACCCTGCCGTCGCCGGGGTGGACGACCCGGATCTGACCGCTGGCGCCGCCCGCGACGAGCAGCCGGCCGTACGCGTCGAGCTTCAGCCCGACCGACTGCGGCCCTTGGCCCCGGGTGAGGATCCGGCCGGTTCCGGTGGCGAGGTCGGCCCGGTAGATGGAGCCGTCGATCAGCGAGCCGGTGTAGGCCACCCCGCGGGCGGAGACGGCTATGCCCTCGGGCTGGAAGCCGGGCGGGGTCACGAGGGTGTCGGGCCACCGGGCGGCGGCCGGCGGGCTCCCGGCCGACGGGGCCCCGGCCGGGAGGAGCCCCTCCGGAGGGGGCCCGGCCGGCCGGGCCTGGGCGAGCGGGGCGAGCGGACCCGCGAGCGCGGCGCCGCCGAGGGCAGCGGCCGCGCCGATGAACCTGCGCCGACCCAAGGATCCGGTCACGGTGGTGTCCTTTCAACTGCCGTGGCATGAGCGTTGATTGACGCTCACACCTCAGCACACCGCCCGCGCGCCGTCAGTCCCGCGTCCGGACACTTCACAAAGGAATGGGGAGCCTCCCCTTCACCGCCGGAGCGGAAGCCCGCTCCCGGTCAGATCACCGGGGCCTTGCTCCGCAGCACCGTCAGGAACTCCCGCATCCAGCGCGAGTGGTCGGGCCAGGCCCTCGCCGACACCAGCGTGCCGTCGACCACGGTCTCGGAGTCCTCGAACTCGGCCCCGGCCGCCTCCATGTCCGGCTCCAGCGCCGGGTACGCGGTCACCCGGCGGCCGGTGAGGCCCCCGGCCGCGGCGGTGATCAGGGGGCCGTGGCAGATCTGGGCGATGGGCTTGTCGGCGTCGGCGAAGGCGGCCAGGATCCGCCGCACCTCGGGATCGTTGCGCAGGTACTCCGGCGCCCGCCCGCCCGGGACGACCAGGGCCGCGTAGTCCTCGGTGACCACGTCGGCGAAGGCCAGGTCGGCCGGCCAGGTGTAACCGGGCTTCTCGGTGTAGGTGTCGAAGCCGTCTTCGAAGTCGTGGACCACGAACCGCAGCTTCTTCACCGACGGCGCCGCGATGTGGACCTCGTACCCCTCTTCGCGCAGGCGCTGGTACGGATACAGGACCTCCAGCGACTCGGCCGCGTCGCCGGTCACGATGAGGATCTTCACTGCCATGGGCTGCTCCAGGAAGGGCCGTGCTCGGTCGGATCGGCCCCGTGGGGGCCACCGCTACCCTGCCCGCGCCGCAGGCCCGGCACACCCCGGGATCCGCACGCCGGACACATGGTTTTAACCTGTTCGGCACATGACAATGTGAGCCTCGCTCTGCCACCTGACACCCCGCCAATTCCCCGGGCGGGGACGGTGCATACGGATAGGTACCCCCACGTGATGAGAATCTCGCGCCTGACTCCCTGGGCGGCCGGTCTCGCGGCCGCCGCCCTGTTCGCCGTCCCGGCCGCCGCCTCGGCCGGCCAGCAGCGGACGGCGGACGCCCGGTCCGCCACGGGCACGGCCGCAGTGACGGCCGCGACCACGGTCGACGACTACTACGCACCCGCCGCGGGCAAGACCGGAGCCGCGCTGAAGACCGCGCTGCACGGCATCATCAAGACCCAGTCCAAGGTGACCTACGACGGCGTGTGGAACGCGCTCAAGGTGACCGACCAGGACCCGGCGAACCCGAACAACGTCATCCTGGTCTACTCCGGCCGCTCCCAGTCCAAGTCCACCAACGGCGGCGACCCCAACGACTGGAACCGGGAGCACGTCTGGGCCAAGAGCCACGGCGACTTCGGCACCGCGACCGGCCCGGGCACCGACCTGCACCACCTGCGCCCCGAGGACGTCACGGTCAACAGCACCCGCGGCAACAAGGACTTCGACATGGGCGGCAGCCCGGTCTCCGAGGCCCCGGGCAGCTACACGGACGCCGACTCCTTCGAGCCGCGGAACGCGGTCAAGGGAGACGTGGCGCGGATGCTGCTCTACATGGCCGTGCGCTACGACGGCGGCGACGGCTTCGCGGACCTGGAGATGAACGACAAGGTCAACAACGGCACCGCCCCCCTCTTCGGCCGGATCAGCCTGCTGAAGCAGTGGAACCAGATGGACCCGCCGGACGCCTTCGAGCAGCGCCGCAACCAGGTCATATTCGACACCTACCAGCACAACCGGAACCCGTTCATCGACCACCCGGAGTGGGTCAACTCCATCTGGTAACCGGTCGGACAGCAGTGACGTCCTTCGGGGTTGGGCCGCACCGTGACCGGGTACTCGCAGGTCAGAGGCTTCGGTCCGCGCCCGGCGGGACAGCCTGCGGAGGTACGTCGTCATGGACGGAGCCGGACTTTCCGATCACGAGCAGCGCGCCCTGTCGGCGATCGAAGCCGATCTGAAGGGCGACCGCTCCCTCGACCGGCTCCTGCGGTCCGGGCGTCCGCGTCACCGCGTCCTTGCGGCCTGTCTGCTGGGCGCGGTGACGGTGGCCCTGCTCGTGGCGGCTTCGGTCACCGTGGCCCAGCCGCTGATCTGGGCCTTCGCCGCCGCCTGGGTCCTTACCGTGGTCACTGCCCTGCCGCTGATCGGCCGCTGGGCCCGGCGGCGCTGGCAGCGCCGGGATCGGCGGGCCTGAGGCCGACAGGCCGGTGGCGCCGTCCTTCGATCGCCTCGATCTCCTCGATCGCAGCCGCCGCCGCGGCCGGATCGCTGGTGGTCGCGGCTCGTCCGCGCGATGCGACGGCGGCGGGCCGGTCGCTCGCCCGGCGCGGCTGCGGAACCCCGGACCGGCCTCTGCGACGTCGTTCCGGCCCTCACCGACGGGGCTCTCACCGCGGCGGCCCCGACCCCCGCGAGATCACCGCGGCGGGTCCAGGCGGTCGGCGAGGGCGGTGAAGCCGGTCCACGGCAGGGCCGGGGTGCGGGCGTCCCAGACCTTCTGGGACAGCGCGGCCAGCGGCAGCCTGATGCCCGCCGCCACCTGGTCCTGGGTCTGCGCGCCGGACAGGTCGGACCAGATGGCCAGGCGCCCGCCCAGGATCTGGTCCGCGTACTGCGCCGGGACGGGGGTGCTGCCGCGCAGGACCAGCGGGGTCCACTGCTTGTAGATGCGCTCGCCCGTGGGGTAGGTGAACTGGTTCGGTTCACCCAGCACGTAGTACAGGTACTCGTCGTTGAGGTTCACGACCTTGCGGCCCTCGCGCAGGTATTCCAGCGGCGGGCGGGCGCCGATCTCCTTGCCGGTCCAGTACTCGGCCTGGATGTCCTTGGCCGCGCTCGCGACCCCGCCGCGGAAGAAGCCGTCGTTCCAGGCCTTCAGTGCCTTGCCCGAGGGCCGCACGGTGTCCGCGCGGTCGTCGAGCCAGCCCGTGGCCAGGTCCTGCACCCGCGCGCTGGGCCCGTACCGCTGCCGCGCCGCACTCGCGAGCTGCGGGAAGGAGGCCTGGGGGTCGCGGACCACCAGCGCCTGGTACTCGTCGGCGCCCAGGTGCCAGGCCCCGCCGGGGAACAGCGGCAGGTACTCGCGCAGCAGTTCGTCGACGAGCTTCGCGGAAGCGGGGTTCGATATGTCCACCGCCCCCTTCACCGCCCTGCCCTGTGCGTCGCGCAGTTGCAGGCCGGGGTGGGCGCGCAGCACCGCGCCGAGGTGTCCGGGCGAGTCGATCTCGGGGACGACGGTGATGTGCAGGCGGGCCGCGAGGGCGGTGATGGCGCGCACCTGGGCCTTGGTGAGGTGCGGGGTGGAGACGATCTCGGGATGGCTGGCGGACTCGATCCGGAAGGCCTGGTCGTCGGAGAAGTGCAGGCCGAGCTGGTTGAGCTTCAGGTCGGCCATCTCGCGCAGCCGGTCCTCGATCCAGTCGGGGGTGTAGTACTTGCGCGCGATGTCAAGGTTGAGCCCGCGCTGGGGCTTGGCCGGGCCGTCGCGCACGGTGCCCTCGGGGGCCGAACCGGCGTTCTTCACGGCCTGTTTGAGGGTGCGGGTGCCGTAGAAGACCCCCGCCTCGTCGGGTCCGGTGATCCGCACGCGGCCGTCCTTGACGGCGAGGGTGTACGACTCGGCCGGGCCTGATCCCTTGGCGCCCAAGGAGAGTTCGACGTCTCCCGTGCGCGGCTCCCCCGACTCGGCGTATCCCATGCGCAGTTCACCGGCGAGCAGCTTGCCCTCGTCGGACAGGGCCGCCCTCTCGCCCGGCGCGACGACCACACGGGCTTCGGGGGCGGGCTTCCAGCCGGGGCCCCGGGCGGGTATGTGCTCCCGTACGGCCGGGATGGTGCGCGGGGCGGTGGACAGGGCGTAGGAGCGCGTCGGGGTCGGGGCGGGTTCGGTGGGCGCGGGGGAAGGGGAGGGCGCCGCGGGGCCGGGCCGGGTGCTGGCGCCGGGTGTCGGGGCGGCGGGGGCGCGGGCCTCGTCGGAGGCGGCCGTGCAGCCCGGGACGGCAAGGGTGACCAGTGCGGCGACCGTGGCCGTCGCTATGACGTGGCCTCTCACGTTGAACCTCGGATTTCGCATCGTGCGCCCGTGTTCCCCGTACCAACCTGGCACGGGGAGCCCGGGCGCGCGACCCGGCGGCGGTGTCAGACCAGCTCGGCCCGCGCGGTGGCGGCGACGGCGTGGTCCTGGTCCGGGGCCCCGCCGCCGACACCGATCGCGCCGATCAGGCGGCCGTCGCGATGGACGGGCAGCCCGCCGGCGATGAACAGCAGCGGCCGGTCGAGGGCGGTGGGCAGGGTGTGGAACGGCCCGCCGGGCCGCACGGCGTCGACGAGGTTGGCGGTGGGCGCGTTCAGCTGGAGGGCCGTGTAGGCCTTGCGGGTGCTGGTCTCGCCGGAGATCAGTACGGCGCGGTCGTCGCGGCGGAAGGCGAGCAGGTGGCCGCCGGCGTCGAGGACGGTGACGCTGGCCGTGACCCCGGCGGCTTCCGCGGCGGTCCGGGCGGCGGCGACGAGCAGGTCGGCGTCCTCGGTGGTCAGGGGGGCGACGGCGGTACGGGTGGCGCTGGACATGCGGGTTTCTCCTTGGGGGGCGGATGCGAGGGGCGGGTGGTGGATCAGAGGCGGGCCGCGACGGCGGGCGACTCGGGCGCTCCGGCCGCGGCCACGCGGCCGGAGCGGTCCGCGGGCCCTGCGGTACGGCGCTCCAGCGCGCCGGAGACCAGGGCGAGCACGAGGGCGGAGGCGGCCAGCGCCGCGCCGACCCAGTTCGGGGCGGTCCAGCCGAGGCCCGCGGAGATCACCAGGCCGCCGAGCCAGGCGGCGAGGGCGTTGCCCAGGTTGAAGGCGCCGATGTTGACTGCGGAGGCCAGGGTCGGCGCGCCCGCCGCCTGGTCGAGGACCCGCTTCTGGAGCGGGGGCACGGTCGCGAAGCCGAGGGCGCCGATGAGCACGAGGGTGACGGCGGCGCCGGCCTTGGTGTGGGCGGTGAGCGTGAAGACCGCCAGGGTTACGGCGAGCGCGCCGAGGGACACGTACAGCATCGGCATCAGCGCGCGGTCGGCGTACCGGCCGCCGATGAGGTTGCCGGCGACCATGCCGAGGCCGAAGAGGACGAGGAGCCAGGTGACGGACGAGTCGGCGAAGCCGGCGACGCCGGTCATCATCGGGGTGATGTAGGTGATCGCGGCGAAGACGCCACCGAAGCCGAGGACCGTCATCGCCATCGCGAGCAGCACTTGGACGTTGCGGAAGGCGGCCAGCTCGCGGCGGATCCGTACGCCGCCTTCGGGCCGGGGCAGTTCGGGCACCAGCCGGGCTATGCCGAGCAAGCCGAGGACGCCGAGCCCGGCGACGATCAGGAAGGTGACGCGCCATCCGAAGGTCTGCCCGACGAGGGTGCCGAGCGGGACGCCGACCACGTTGGCCACGGTCAGGCCGGTGAACATCATGGCGATGGCTCCGGCCTTCTTCTCGGGGGCGACGAGCCCGGCGGCGACGACGGCTCCGATGCCGAAGAAGGCGCCGTGGGCGAGGGAGGCGACGACGCGACCGGCCAGCATGACGCCGAAGGCGGGGGCGAGCGCGGAGAGCACGTTGCCCGCGACGAACAGGCCCATGAGCAGCATCAGCATCCGTTTGCGGGGGACGCGGGTGCCGAGGACGGTCATGAGCGGAGCGCCGAGGACCACGCCGAGGGCGTAGCCGGTGACCAGGAAGCCCGCGGTGGGGATGGAAACGCCGTAGTCGCCGGCGACCTCGGGGAGCAGGCCCATGATCACGAACTCGGTGGTGCCGATCCCGAAGGCCCCGATGGCCAGGGCGAGGAGTGCGAGAGGCATGAGGGGAGGTGCCCTTCAGGGGAGGGGTGGAGCGGTTCGCGGCGCCTCGGCCGCTGGTGCGCGGCATCTTTTGCCGTCGCCGCTTACGTGCGTCCACATTAATTGCAGACGCGGGATATTTGCAAGCGCGGGCTATTGCGTAGGTGGCCTATCCTGGTGGCACGCGCAGGACCCGCTTCGAAGGAGGAGCCCATGACGGCCACGGACGGCGCGCTCACCGCCCTCTCCCAGGGCTGGTGCGCCCTCTCCCTCCTGCACGGGCGGATCGAGGCGCACATCGAGCGGGCGCTGCAGGCGGGGCACGGCCTGAGCGTGCGCGAGTACTCGTTGCTCGACGTCCTGAGCCGCCAGCACAGCGGGCCGGGCGGGCACCTGCGGATGCACCAGGTCGCCGACTCGGTGCTGCTCAGTCAGAGCGCGACGACCCGCCTCGTCAGCCGGCTGGAGGACCGCGGCCTGCTGAACCGCTACATCTGCGACACCGACCGGCGCGGCATCTACACCGACGTGAGCGAGGCGGGCCTGGCCCTGCTGGCCGCGGCCCGGCCGACGAACGACAGCGCCCTGCGCGAGGCGCTGGACGAGGCCGCACAGAACCCCGAACTGGCCCCGCTGGTCGCGGTGGTGGAGAACACCCGAGCCGGCTGAGGGCCGTAGGGCGCGGCCTTGGGCGTCCGCCACGGGGACGTGCCGGTGGGTTGACGCGGCCCGGCCGTCACATTCGGGCCTCCTCCCCGGGCGGCGCGGAGGGGCGCGCACACCCGGGTGCGCGGCCTCCAGCCGCCTGATCGGCAAGACACCTCCAGGTCCTGTCGTCAAAGTGCGCCTGGCCCGCGCCACTTCGACGACAGGACCTAAGGCTTGGAAGGGCTCGGGGATGCCGAGGGGGGTGTGGAGCGGGAGCTCGTGGGCGGCGGGGACGCCGACGCGGGCGTGGACTTCGACGGTGTGGCCGAGGCCCCAGCGGGAGTCCGCGTCGCGGACGGCGTGGTGCTCGGGCCCGGCCTCGGCGCCGAGCTCGGCTCCGGCATCACGGACGGCGACGGCGACGGCAGGTCGGTCGGCGTCGGCGTCGGGGTCGGGGTCCCGATCCCGGGCGGCGCGGCGGGCGGCCCCGGACGGACCGAAGGCGCCTCGGGGGCGAACACCAGGTAGCCCACCACGGCGGCCGCCGCCGCGGCCAGCCCGGCCAGGGGCAGCCCGAGACTCCGCAGCCGCGCCACGGGGAGGCCGGGGAACCGCCGTACGTGCGGCCCCGGCGGATCGGCCGGGCGCAGCCCGCGGACCGTCACACCGGCCGCGCGCGCGTCCAGGGCCTCCCGCAGCCTGCGCTCGACGGGGCGTTCGCCGTACGTCATACCCGTCCCTCCAGAATCCGTTCCAGCGCGTCCAGCGCCCGGCTCGCGTTCGACTTCACCGCTCCCCTGCTGATCCCGAGGGTGGTGGCGATCTCCGCCTCGCTGAGCTCGGCCCAGTAGCGCAGCACCAGGACCTGGCGTCGGCGCGGGGTCAACCGGCCGAGCGCGGCGAGGACTTCGCGGTGCGCCTCGTCGAGCACCACGGACGCCTCCGCCGACGGCACCTCGGCCGCGGCGGGCGGCGTCCAGGCCCGGGCGGTCCGCCTGCGGCGCAGGACCGAGCGCGAGGTGTTGACGACGGCGGTGCGCAGGTAGCCGAGGGCGTTGTCCACCTCGGTGATGTGCTCCCCGTGGCGGCGGTACAGGGCGGTGAAGGCGTCCTGGACCACGTCCTCGGCGGTCGCCAGGTCGTCGACGAGGAGCACCGCGAGGCGGACCATGCGCAGCCGGTGCGCGTGGTAGAGCGCGGTGACGGTGGGCGGCGGATCGGCCGGGCCGCCGGTCGTGTCGTGGATGTACGGGTACCCGTACGGCCGGGGCGCGGCAGGGGCGGAGCGGTCCCGGCGCAGCAACGACCACAGGCCCCGCCACGGCCGGCCGGAGCCGGGCGTGAGGGGGCCGACGGTTGGTACGAGGTGGAGCACGGGTTTCCTCAGCCGTTGGCGCGGCGCCGCACGGCGTACACGGTCCCGGCGCCGGCGGCGATGAGCGCGGCGGCTCCGGCCCCCAGTGCGGTGGTGGTCGCGGAGGAGCCAGTATGCGCGAGCTCGGAACCGGCGGGCGAAGCGGAGGGCTGCGGGACGCCACCGGGAGCCGCGCTCGGGACCGCGCTGGGTGCCGCACCGCCCGGCAGGCTGACGGAGGGGCTCGGCGCAGCACCGCCCGGCAGGCTGGCGGACGGGCTCGGCGCAGCACCGCCCGGCAGGCTGGCGGACGGGCTCGGCGCCGGGCTGGTGGCGGTCGTCTTCGGCGCGGCGCTCGGCGAGGCGCTGGACGCGGGCGTCGGCGAGGCGGAGCCCCCCGCGGCGAAGGCCGGTCCGGCGAGAGCGACGACCGCCCCGACGGCGGCAGCGCCGACGGCGGCGCGGCGGACGGTACGGGGGACGCGCTTCAGGTTCATCACGGTGGTTCTCCACGGTCGGGTCGAGGGCGCCGGATCGCACCCTTCACCCCCGCACGACGCGCGAACCCCGCCGAGGTTGCCGCCCTCGCACGAATTCTTTTCGAGCGTGTCCGGGGGCGGTCAGCCGGGCGGGAGGCCGGCCAGGGCCGTGCCCAGCGTGGCGATGCCCTCCTCGATCTCGCCCGTCGAGCCCGCCGCGTAACCGAGGATCAGGCCGGGCGGGCCCGGGGTGAGGCGGTGCCAGGAGAGCGGGTGGGTCTTGACTCCGAGGGCCAGGGCCGCCGACGCCAGGGCCGTGTCCTCGAACCGGGCGCGGTCGAAGGTGACCATCAGGTGCAGGCCGGCGGCCGCGCCGTGCACCCGGGCCCCCGGCAGCCGCTCCGCGACGGCGCGGAGCATGGCGTCCCTGCGGCGGCGGTGGCGGCGCCGGACGAAGCGCAGGTGGCGCTCCAGTTCGCCGGAGTCCATCAGCCGGGCGAGGACCAGCTGGGCGAGGACCGGGTTGCCGAGGTCGGCGAAGCGCTTGGTCTCGGTCACGGCCTCGCGCAGGCGCGGCGGGACCAGCAGCCAGCCGAGGCGCAGGGCGGGGGCGAGGAGTTTGGACACGCTCCCGGCGTAGCAGACGGCCTCGGGCAGCAGGGCGCGCAGCGCGGGGACGGGGGCCCGGTCGTAGCGGTGTTCCGCGTCGTAGTCGTCCTCGATGACCAGTCCCCCGGCGGCGGCCCAGCCGAGCAGGTCGCGGCGGCGCTCGCCGTCGAGCACGACGCCGGTCGGGAACTGGTGCGCGGGGGTGAGCAGGACGGCGCCCGCCCCGCTCGCGCGGAGCGCGGACACGTCCAGCCCGGCCTCGTCCACCCGTACGGGCACCGTCTCCAGCCGCCCGTACTCCAGCTGTTGCCGGGCCCCGAGCGAGCCGGGGTCCTCGACCGCGATCCGGCGTACCCCGTCCTCCCGCAGGACCTGCGCCAGCAGCCCCAGGGCCTGGGCGACGCCCGCGACGACCACCACCTCGCCGGGGTCGGCGCGGATCCCCCGGTTGCGGGCCAGCCAGCCGACGACGGCCTCGCGCAGCGCGGGCGCGCCCTGCGGGTTCCCGTAGCCGAAGTCGGCGGGGGTGAGCCCGGCGAGCACCCGCCGCTCGGCCTGGAGCCAGGCGGTACGGGGAAAGGCCGTCAGGTCGGGCACTCCGGGCGAGAGGTCGATCCGGCAGGGTACGGCCCGCAGGGCGTCGACCGGCCCTCCGCGCGCGGGGGCGGTGGTGGGCCCGGCCGCCGGGGGCGGAGCGGCGACGACGACCGTGCCGCCCCGGCCCCGGCCGGACACCTGACCGGTCTCCGCCAGCCGCTGGTACGCCTCGGTGACCAGCCCCCGGGAGACGCGCAGTTCGGCGGCGAGCACGCGGCTGGCCGGGAGCCGGCTGCCGACCGGCAGGGTGCCGTCGGCGATGGCGGCGCGGAGCCGGCCCGCCAGCCAGTCGGTACGGCCGCCCGGCGGGGCCTGGCCTATGTCGAGCTGGAGGAAGTCCGAGCCGCTTTTGGACCCCTCGTCCCGGCCTTCATTGGACCTGCTCATGGGGACCATTGTGCCCCGAGGCTGGACGCATGAAGACGACAACACCTTCCACCGCCTTCCGGGACCTGGCGCCCGGTATCGCCGGGATGGCGCTGGTGGGCAGCAGCGTCACCGTCTCCCGCTCGCTTGTCGACGCCCCGCTGTTCGCCGTCCAGGCCGTCCGGTACGCGGCCGCCGCTCTGCTCCTGCTCGCCCTGGCCCGGGCCGCCCGGGTGCCGGTGCTGCGCCCGCGCGGCCGGGAGTGGCTGTGGCTGGCCGGGATCGCGGCGACGGGACTGGTGCTGTTCAACGTGGCCGTCGTACGGGGGGTGGCGCATGCCGAACCGGCCGTCATCGCCGTCGCGGTGGCCTCCGTACCGATCCTCCTCGGGCTGATCGGCCCGTTCCTGGAGGGGAGGCGGCCCAGCCGTCAGGTGCTGCTGGCGGCTCCGGTCGTGGTGGCCGGGGCCGTCCTGGTCGAGGGGACGGGCCGGACCGACGCCACCGGGGTGGCCTGGGCCGCCCTCGCGCTGGGCTGCGAGGCCGGTTTCACCCTGCTCGCCGTACCGGTGCTGCGCCGGCACGGCGCGTGGGGCGTGTCCGTGCATGCGGTGTGGATGGGGGCGGTGATGCTGGTGGGGCTCACGGTGTGCACGGAGCGGCCTGCGGAGCTGCTGGAACTCGGCGCGGCCCAGTGGGCGGCCGCCGGGTACCTCGCCGTCATGGTCACGGCGGTGGCGTTCCTGCTCTGGTACCGCACGGTGGCCGCCGTGGGCTCCGGCCGGGCCGGGCTGCTGGCGGGGGTCGCGCCGATCGCCGCGGCGGGCGCCGGGGCCCTCACGGGCGGCGGTGTCCCGGGTCCGGCGGTGTGGCTCGGCCTCGCCGTGGTCGTCGCCGGCCTCGCGGCGGGACTGGGCGGCCGGCCGCGCCCCGTGCCCGTTCCCGTGCCGCTCGCGCTCCCGGAACCCGCGTCCCGGTGAGTACCTCATCCAACCGCCCGCTGTACGGGGCCTCGTCACCTGCGGATCGTGATCCGCCGGACACCCCCTGGGCCCGGGGTGTGCCCGCCGGAGGGTCGGCACGGCTCCCGTACGGTTCCGGGCCCGGCAGTCGGTGCGCGGTGCGGTCCGCTGAGCCCCGTCACGGCCGCCGGGCGTAGCAGAAGAGGTGTTCTTCGGGGCCGGCGAGCGCGTCGGCGGGACGGAAGGGGGCGATGTGGTGGTGCAGCACCTCCAGGCCGCTCTCCGCCAGCCTGGCCAGGTGGTCCTCCGTGGAAAGGCTGCTGACGGTGACCTCGTGGCCCATCCACTCGATGTCCAGGCCCCGGATGTCGCCCGGGACC
The DNA here is from genome assembly GCF_042267665.1 of Streptomyces sp. NPDC056224. Taxonomy (NCBI): domain Bacteria; kingdom Bacillati; phylum Actinomycetota; class Actinomycetes; order Kitasatosporales; family Streptomycetaceae; genus Streptomyces; species Streptomyces sp. NPDC056224. The sequence goes on along the minus strand of NZ_JBHJTK010000004.1, from coordinate 19,606 downwards.
GTCGCCATCACGAAGTACCCGCCCGGGGCGACCCAGGACGCCATCCGGTCCAGCGCCGCCGCGACCTCCGGCTGGTCCATCACGAGCAGCGGGAAGAAGGAGCACACCGCGTCGAACCCGCCCGGCTCGGGTGTGTAGGTGCGCACGTCGGCCTGTTCGAAGCGCGCCCGCGGAACCCTGGCGCGGGCCAGTTCGACCATGGCCGCCGAGACGTCGATGCCGGTCACGGCGCAGCCGGCCCGGACCAGCGCCTCGGCGGTGGGCCGTCCGGTGCCGCTGCCCACGTCCAGCACCCGGGCTCCGCCGGGCAGCCGTTCGGTGAGCCAGCCGAGGGCGTCGATCTGGCCGGGCACCCGTCCGAACGCCTCCTCGTAGCGCTCCCCCAGCTCGTCGAACACCTCTGCCGCCGACTTGCGTTGACCCATCGGACCGCCCCTTCGTCTCCGGGCGACCACCGTACAAGGGCGGTACAGGGCCTGGTGCTGTTACCGGCAAGGTGCACCGGGTCACGGCCCCCGGCGCGGCACCCCGGTGCCGTCGACTCGTGGCCTCGGCATTCGTGGAGCCGCCCAGTTTCGGAGGTCGCCGGGGGTTGGCACCGGCCCGCGCGGCCCCCTCGGCCGCAACAGCCGACGCGGCCGCCGTCACGTCACTTCCCGCTCCTGCCGGCTTGACCGCAACGGGTCGTTACGGGTCGTTACGAGTCGTTACCGTGATCGCATGACATCTGACTCTGCCTCATCATCCGCGGACATCGCCTCGCTGCCCAGGACGCAGTTCGCCTTCCCCGGTCCACTGCGCGACCGGCTCGTCGCGGCGATCCTCGACGGTTCCAAGACCTCGACGACAGCGCTCCTCGTCGACTACGAGCACGAGGGGGACCCCCTGCCGGAAGCAGGGAGCCGTTCGGTGGTCGTCGACTCGGACGACCGTCCGGTCGCGGTCATCGAGGTGACCGGCGTGCGCGTGGTCCCGCTCGCTCAGGTGGACCTCCCCCACGTCGTGGACGAGGGGGAGGGGGACACCAGCGTGGCCGGATGGCGGGCGGGCCACGAGCGGTTCTGGCACAGCGAGGAGATGCGTGCGGCGTTGGAGGACCCCCGGTTCACCGTGGACGACGCGACGCCGGTGGTTCTGCAACGCTTCCGCCTGATCACCGACCTTCGCCTCGCCGATTGACCGGTCTCCTCGCTCGCTCGTGGCCTTGAATCCGACGTGGCGCGCGGTGCGGGCCGTGAAGGGGGACGTCCTGCCGGGCGGTGGTGTCCGGGAAGGCGTTTCCTCCCCGCCCCCGGGGCTGATCGCCGACGGCAGGAGTCGGCGGCCGTCACCCGCAGCGCCCGGGGCCGGGGCGGGCCCGTGGATCAGGCGGAGGCGGGTACGAGGACGACCGCGGTTCCGTACGCGCACACCTCGGTCCCGACGTCGGCAGCGTCGGTCACGTCGAAGCGCATCATCAGGACGGCGTTCGCGCCCCGCGCCTTCGCCTGTTCGATGAGGCGGTCCATGGCCTGGTTGCGGGTCTCCACCAGGGTCTTGGTGAGGCCCTTGAGCTCTCCGCCGATCATCGACTTCAGGCCCGCGCCGATCTGGCTGCCCAGGTGCCGGGAGCGCACGGTGAGGCCGAAGACCTCGCCGATCACCTGCTCCACCCGGAAGCCGGGAACGTCGTTGGTCGTCACGACGAGGACGCCGGTCTGCTGGGCGCCGGGGCCGCCGCCGTAGTCTTCGATACCCATGGCCCCCACTCTCGCCCGGGCCGCCGCCACCCGCATCCGGAGGCGGGCGGTGTCGGGGCATTCGGGCGGCCGGACCGAACTCGCGGGCCCCCGCCCGCAGATTCGCCTCCGCCGGTTCACCGGCCGGGATCAGACCGGCCACGCGGTGGAGCGGTTGCCGAGGAACCGGAAGCGGCCCGAGGCGACCTCGTAGAAGAAGAGGCCGTCCCCCGTGTAGGTGCCGTTGGCCTGCTCGAAGGCGTACGTCTTGGAGACGCCCTCGTACGTGGTCCCGCGCAAGGTGGGAACGAGGTCGCCGCGGCCGACCTGGGCGCGGCCCAGGCCCTGTGCGCACCGGGCCAGGAGGTGGACGGCGTCGTAGGCCTCGGCCGCGTAGGGCGGGGCGGGGGCCCGGTGCCGGGCGCGGAAGGCCGTGTCGAAGGCGCGGGCCGCGGGGGCCGCGGCGGGGTCGACCGCGGTGGAGACCAGCAGCCAGCCCTCGGCGGCCGCGCCCGCCTCCTGGAGGAAGCGGGGGTCGTGGACGGCCTGGGTGGCGAGGGCCCGGCCCCGGTAGCCGGCCGCGGCCAGGGCCACGGCGAGGCGGGCCGCGCCGGAGGGGCCGCCTCCGTAGAGCACGGCGCCCGCGGCGGACCGTACGGCTTCGCGCGCGAGGTCCGTGTGGTCGGCGTCCGGGGCCACCGTGGCGGGGGTCATCGGGCTCTTGCCCGCGCGCAGCGCCTCGCTGAGGAAGCGGGTGGTCTGCCAGCCGTACGGGGTGCCGTCGTCCACGACCAGGGTGGTACCGCGTCGGCGCCCTGTCAGGTATTCGACGACGGGCCGCATCTGGTAGGCGTCGTTGGGGCGCAGGCAGGTGTAGACGCGGTTCAGGTGGGTGGTGTCGCCGTCGTTGACGGTCAGCACGGGCAGACCGGCCTGGTCGTAGCGGGCGAGGACGGCCGCGACGGCCGCCGGACCGGTGGCCGCGAGGACGGCGACGACGGAGGTGTCGGCGGTGAACGCGGCGGCCGCCGCGGCGGCGGGGCCGGCCGCTCCCCGGTCGTCGGACTCGGCGAGCCGGAAGGCGAAGGGCAGGTCCTCGCGGGACGTGAGTTCCTCCACGGCCAGCAGGGCGCCGTCGCGCTGGGCCCTGCCCACGGTCTGGCCGGGGCCGCTCAGGTCGGCCTGGAGGCCGATGGCCAGGACGGGGCGGACCGGGCCGGAACCCTTCTCGTCCGGTGCGGAATCCTTGTCCCGCAGCAGCCAGGCGGCCGACCCTCCGCCGCCCGTGAGGAGGGTGAGGGCGCCGCCCGCGGCAAGCACGGTCCGACGGCGCGGCCGGGTGGGCGCGGGCAGGGAGACGGGTACGGGTACGGGTACGGATGCCGCGGCGGGAGGGGCGTCCGCCGGAACTCCGGGCGCGTGCGCCGCCGTCCCCGCCGTCCCCGCCGTCCCCGCCGTCCCCGCCGTCCCCGCCGTCGGCCGTGTCGGTTCGATGTCGGGCAACTGGAGCATCCGCGCGGAGCGTTCGGCGATCAGCTGGAGCAGTCCGCCGGGCAGCCAGGGGCCGGGGGTGTCCTCGGCGAGGGCGTCGCGCAGCTGCGCGGCCGTGGGGCGGTCACCCGGCGCCTTGGCCAGGCAGGCGGCGACCGGGGGCAGCAGCCCGTCCGGGATCCCAAAGGTGTCGGCGGCGTCGTGCACGGTACGGAACAGCATGGCCTCGGCCGGGCCGGTGCCGAACGGACGCCGCCCCGTTGCCGCGTACGCGAGCACGCACCCCAGCGAGAAGACGTCGCTCGGCGGTCCGACGTGACCGCCCTGGGCCTGCTCCGGCGAGAGGAATCCGGGCGAGCCGATCACGACGTCGGTGGCGGTGAGCACGGTGTCGTCCAGGGCCCGCGCGATCCCGAAGTCGATCAGCCGGGGCCCGTCCGTGGCGAGCAGGACGTTCGCGGGCTTCACGTCGCGGTGGACCAGCCCGGCCTCGTGCACGGCGTCCAGCGCCTCCGCCAGCCGCGACCCGAGGAAACGGACGCTGGACGCCGGGAGTCCGCCGGCCCGCGCCACGGCGTCGCTCAGCGGCGGACCCGGCACGAACTCGGTCGCCAGCCACGGCGCGGGGGCCTCCGTGTCGGCGTCCACGACCGGGACGGCCCAGCGGCTGCGGACCCGGCGGGCCACGGCCACCTCCCGCCGGAAGCGCACCCGGAAGTCGGGGTCGTCGGCGTACTCGGCCCGGACGAGTTTCACGGCGGCCAGTGCCCCGCCGGCGGACCGGCCGAGCAGGACGACCCCCATGCCGCCCGCACCGAGCCGGCCGAGAACGCGGTAGCCGCCGATCCGCGCGGGATCGGTGGCGTGCAGCGGCTGCATCAGCTCTTCAGCTCCAGTTCGACGCGGTACAGCGCCTTGGCCGCGCCCTCGGCGGCCACCCTCAGCAGGTCCTTGGTCTCGTACCCCTGGGCGCCCTTCACGGAAAGGCCCATGACCACGGTGCCGATCCGGGACTTGGTCGACACGTAGCCCTGCGGACCGCCGGATTCGGGCGGGACGAACTTCCCCGACTCGAACATCGAGGCGTCGGCGTTGAGGACCGACTCCTTGGGCTGGTGCATCGACAGCAGGCCCTGGAGGGACTGGCCGCCGCCCAGGTCCTGGTCCGGGCAGCGGAAGCTCTGCTGCACCGTCTCCTGCATGTCGCGGTCCGCGGCCGCCGCGTCCCGGTGCACGGTGAGGGTGACCGAGCCGAGCAACCGCCCCTTGCCGTCCTTGGCCGGGACGTCCATCCTCCGGGTGTAGCTGTCCAGTACTCCGTCGGGCAGCCCGGCACGCGACCAGGCGCAGTCCGCCGAAAGCACCGGCCAGTCGGCCGCGCTCTCGTACGGATCGTGCGCCACCATGCCCGCCGACCAGGAGTCCGGGTCCAGGGCGGCGGCCCGGGTCAGGCGCTGCGCCTGTTCCGGGGTGTGCGGGACGCGGGCCGGGTCGGGGGTGAAGGTGTACGCCGTCGGCAGGGTGCCGGGCGCGGTGGAGACGGCGGGTGACGGGGCGGCCGGACCGCTGGCCGCGGACGAAGCCGACACCGAGACCGAACCCGAACCCGACGGTCCGGGCTTCGCCTTCGTCCCGGTATCCCCTCCCGACCCGCATCCGCCCAGGGCCAGCATCGCGCCCAGTGCCCCGCTCAACGCCCCTGCCGTCGCCCGCCCGCGCCGCATGCCGCCCCCTGAGCCTTCGTCAAACCCCCACGTGCCCCTCACGGTAGCCGCACCGGGCCCGGAGGTCATGAGTACGGAAACCCGGCGGCCCGAACATGAACAGAGGCGCGCGGATTGGGCATATCGGGCTATACGCCGGTGCGCCGACGGCCCGGACCGGCCCCGCCCTCGCCATAGTCGGCGGTGCAACCGCCTGGTTGCCGTCCCGCGCCGCGCGCCGCGGCCGGGCGGACGTCTTCGTAGAGGAGCCGGCTCATGCTGAAGCCCCCCAGGACCATCCTCGCCCTCGCCGCCGGAAGCCTGGTGCTCGGCCTGGTCGGGGCCGGGGGCGCGGTCGCCGACGGTGCCCCGACGACCGCCGTCGCGTCGCAGCCGGCCCCGGCCGCCGCCGACGGCCGGTACGCGATCGGCAGGGTCGTCTCGAAGGGCCCGCTGAAGGTCCGCAGCGAGCCGACCACGCGCTCGCGGGTCGTCGGGCAGCTTCAGCCGAACCGCAGGGTCGAGATCGAGTGCAAGGATTACGGCCAGTCGGTCGACGGCAACCGCATCTGGTACCGCCTGCACGAGGAGAACGGCACGGGAGAGAACGGCACGGGCGGGAACGGCAACTGGCAGAACGGCGGCGACTGGCAGAACGGCGGCACGGGCGGCCGCGGGCAGGGCGACAAGGCCTACGGCCAGGAGCGCTGGGTCGCGGCCCGTTACGTCAAGAACCTCACCACGGTGCACCACTGCCGCTGACCCCGCCCACGTCAGGGCCCCACGCCACGGCCCACGTGACGGCCCGGGGCCGGCCGTGACGAGGTCAGCGGTCCGGGCGTACGGCACGCGGACCCACGCACCGCACGCCGTACGCCCGGACCCGTTCGCGCAGTTCGCGGTCGGCCGTGACCACGACGCAGTCGCGGCTCGCGTGGGCCGCGGCCAGCTCCACGATCCGGTCGTCACCGCTCCCGGGCGCCGGGTCCACCCGTACGCCGGGCACGGACTCGACGCCCCGGGCGGCGCCTTCCACGACGAGGATGATCTCCTCGTCCCCGCCCCACGCCGCCAGCCGGTCACGCAGCCGCTCCGCCGCGCCCCGCCGGTCCCGCCACCAGCCGTCCGGTACCGAGCCGACGACGTTCGCGGCATCGACGATCAGCACGCCCGTCACGACGGCCCGCCCTAGAAGTCGCCGTAGTTGACCTGCCAGGTGGGCAGGCCCATCCGGCGCCAGACCGCGACCACCCGGTCCCGGTCGTCGAGCGAGACCCGTACCGCGTACCGGTGGCGCACGTGAGCGTCGAAGAGCTCCGCCTTCACCACGTCGTCGCGGCGCGTGTCGCCCGCCGCGCGCATCCACAGCTCGTCGTAAGGGACCTGGTGACGCCGCAGCCAGGACTCCGTCTGCGTGCGGTGCTCCTCGCTCCGCCCCGACAGCAGCACGATCACGTCGCCGTCGGCCCGCCGGAAGGCGTCCAGCGCGTGCCGGACCGGCTCGTTGAGCAGGTCGAGCTCGCAGCGCGAGAAGTCGTACGGCCCGCGGTCGCCGGTCAGGGCGAGCGTGCCGTCGATGTCGCACATGACCGCGGCGGGCAGCGCCGGGTCGGCGACGTACTCCCGTACCGGCGGCACGGCCGTCCCGCCGGACGTGCCGTTCAGCCACTCCGCCGTCAGCCGCCAGCCGCCCTTGCGGGCCTTGTGGTGCTTGTCGGCCAGGACGCGGATGATCTCCTCGCCGACCTGGTTCTCCCGGGCGGCGTCCCGGCGCAGGCACTCCTCCAGCGGAACGTCGGTGAAGTCGTGCACGACGAACGTGGCGAGTCCGCCGACCGCCGCCTTGAGGCGCTTGGGGATGTGCTTGGTCAGGTGGGTGTTGTCGACGACCACGTCGAATCCGCCGTCGACGGCCGCCCGGACCGCTGCGTCCTGCACGGCCAGCACGGTCTGCTCGTGTTCCCAGGAGCGGCCCCGCCCGGGGTCCGGCAGGTCGAGCATGCTCCGCAGGTCGTCCAGGTTGACGCGGCGCATCCGGCCGCCGGACTGCGCCTGGAGGGCGCGCGCCGCGGTCGTCTTGCCGGAGGCCGGCAGACCCGTCATGACGTGCACGACCGGCAGCGCGGCTTCCGGCCGGTCGTCGTCCGCGGGCCGGCCCGCGGACGGCACGGGCACGCGCGGAGCGGCCTCGCGCGCGGGTGCGCGACGCGCCTCGGCGGGCGCGCTGTCGGGCACTGCTTCGGACACGGCCGTGTTCTCCTCGTCGGTGACGTACGGGTCGCCCGTCTCGGGCCGCACGTGCCGCCACGTCGTGAGCTCGGTCGAACGGCCGTCGAGCCGCATGAACATCGCGGCGCGGACGCCCCGGTCGCCCAGCTCCTTGACGGCGCGCGCGAAGGCGCCCCGGTCGGCGGCCAGGTGCGCGAGACCCGCGTAGGCCTCGTCGACGGCACGCTCGTGGCGGGCCGCCGCGTCCTCCAGGCGGGCGATGACCTCGCGCACCCAGGTGTCGAATTCGTCGGGCACCTGCTCCAGCAATGCGTCCAGCGGCTTGCCGCCCGAGGCCCCGATGTCGGCGACCGTGCACTTCAGGCCCTGGGCGAGCTGCTTGGCGGGCAGTGCGGCGAACCGCTGGATGCCGTGGCTGCGCCAGATGTCCCGTTCGGTGACACCGGTAAGCACCTTGTGCAGGCGTACGTACTCGGACAGCTTCGCCTTGGCGCGCACCCCCGAGGCGAAACGCAGTACGAAGCCCTCCGCGTCGAGGCCGCTGGCCCTGGCGCCGCCGGGCAGGGTGTTGGATTCGGTCAGCGCGATCAGCTCGTCGAGGGGCATGGCCGGCCAGACGGTGACGACGGAGCCGATGCCCTCCCAGTGGGGCGCGGCCTCGGCGAGCGGGACCTCGGTGCCGTCCGCACCGAACGCGGCGAGCAGGACGAGGTCCCGGCGGTCGCCGTAGTCGACGACGATCCGGTTCTGCGGGTAGAGGATCTCGGCGAGGTACGTGGTGCCCGGGCGCAGGGCCGCAGTGTCCCGGTTGTCGAGGAGGCGCTGGGCCCAGGTGGCCTGGGCGCTGATGAAGGAGCCCTTGGAGGCGACCCGCCAGCGGTCCGCGTAGTGGAAGACGACGGCGAGGCTGCCGTCGACCTTGTCGTACACCTCGAACGGCTCGTCCGGGAGACCGGGGGCGTAGGACTGACCCGACTCGTGCTCGCCCACGTTGAAGAACTTCGGCAGCGGCAGCGCGACGATCGCGCCGGTGGTGTCGTCGGCGACGAGTCCGCGGCAGCGCGTGGTGACCTGGTTCCAGACGCGCTCGTACTGGGCCGTCCTCGTGTACGTGTAGATGGACAGCGGCAGTTCGGGGTGCGACTTGCGGGTCACGTACCCGGCGTCGATCGAGTCCGCCAGCGCCTGAGCGGGCAGCAGGTCATGCAGAGTCAGGTGGTCCTGGCTCATGGGGTCCTCCCAGTTCGAGATGCTGCATTCTCGCCTGAGGAAGGGGCTGCCCGGTACTCGATTACGCCTGGTCGCGAGCCGTGCCCAGGCGGTTGATGTCCTTCGGGCGCAGGACGTGGCCGGGGACCTCGGTGCCGGGTGTGGCGACGGCGATCATGGCGCGGCCCAGTGTCTCGGTGGTGATGACGAGGTCCGGCGCGATCCGGCGCAGCAGCGGGATGAACGGTGCGGTGACGGCGTACAGGGTCCGGTAGAGCCGGGTCCTGGAAGGGATCCCGCGCACCGGCTGGACGATTCCGGGGCGGAACATGTAGGCCCGGAAGGGCAGTTCGAGCAGGGCGTTCTCGGTCCTGCCCTTCACCCGGGCCCACATGGAACGGCCCCGCTCGGTGCTGTCCGTGCCCTCGCCGGACACGTAGACGAAGGTCAGGCCGGGGTTGGCGGCGGCGAGGGGGCGGGCCACCGCGAGCGTCAGGTCGTAGGTGACGCGCCGGTACTCCTCCTCCTTCATGCCGACGGAGGAGACGCCGAGGCAGAAGAAGCAGGCGTCGTACGCAGCCGGGTCGAAGTCCGGAGCCGAGAGGTCGGAGGGGTCGCTCCGGACGCGCTCGCGGAGCTTGGGGTGCGTGACGCCGAGCGGGGTGCGGCCGACGGCGAGGACGCTGGTGACGGAGTCGTCGCGCAGGCATTCCCGGAGCACGCCCCGGCCGATCATTCCGGTGGCGCCGAAGAGGATGACGTTCACCCGAAGTCCGCCTGGTGGGTGATGCACAGCTCGTTGCCCTGCGGGTCGGCGAGGGTGGTCCATGCCGAGGGGCCCACCTGGCCGTCGTGGAGGAAGGTCGCGCCCTTGGCGAGCAGCCGGTCGACGACGGTCTTGGGGTCGTCGGAGCCGATGCGGACGTCGAGGTGGACGCGGTTCTTGACCGTCTTGGGCTCGGGGACCAGCTGGAACAGGATCCGGGGGGCGCGTTCCAGGCCTTCCGGGTGGCGGATGGCGGCGCCGGCCTTCCACACGAGGGTGCCGTTGTGGGTGGTGGTGTCGGCCTCGCTCGCGTGGCCCGCGGCGATCAGGCCGCGGATGAAGCCCTCGTCGCTCGGCTCCACCTCCCAGCCGAGGGCGTCGGCCCACCAGTCGGCGAGGGGGTGCGGGTCGGGGCAATCGATGGTCACCTGGAACGTGTATGCCATGCCGGGACCCTACTGAGCGGGCACGGGCGCCGCCACAGGAGGAGCAGGCACGGCCCCGCGCGGGGCGCGGTTCCCGCCGCCGCCCGGGCCGGGGCAGGGAGCGGGGGCGGGGGGCGGGTCATCCGGTCGTCACTCCCGGTGGGCCGTGCCGTCTCGCACGGCGCGCGGCCCGGTGGGAGGCGAGGAACGCGACCAAGGTCAGCAGCCAGGCGCCGACGGCGATCCAGAGCAGCACCTCGCCGAGCGGGCGCAGCCAGGGGACGCCGGCCGGGTCCGCCGCGGAGAGGCAGGCGGTGGCCGTCATGCCGAGCGGGAAGACGGTGGCCCAGCGCCGGATGTCGTAGCGCGGCCGGGGGTGGCGCAGTTCGGCGCCGAGCAGGACGGCGTACCAGACGAGGGAGAGGCCGAGCGTCACCAGCGTGACGGTGAGCAGGGCGGTGTGCGCCCCGCCGGTCCATACGGTTGACGCCGTGAGCCAGGAGCCGGCCAGGGCGCAGATGGAGAGCGCGCCGCCCGCCACCCAGTGGTCGCCCGCGCCGCCCACGATCTCGTGGAGGTCGAACCGGACCAGGACCGCCGCGTAGAGCAGCAGTCCGAGGCAGAAGGCGGCCAGCGCCGCCCGGGCCAGCCAGTCGTGAGGGCCGGGAGCGGCGAGGACGGCGGCGAGCACGGCGAGCCCCTGGGTGGCGACGCAGCCGAGGAACGCCGTCCCCGGCAGACGCCGCCGCCAGTGCCGTACGACGTGCAGCAGGAGCCCCGGCCAGATCACGGCGGCCAGGACCAGCAAGGCGGCGGCCGCGCTCTGCCAGCCGAGGAGCGAGATCCGGGTTCCGAGTACCGCGGTGGCGGCGACGGCGGTCAGCGCGGCCGGGGTGTCGGCCTCGGCCCGGAACCGCCCGCGGTCCCCGAGCAGCCGGGACGCGAAGTCGGCGGCGAGTACCAGCCACAGCGCCGCAGCGATGACCAGCGCCACCAGCGAGACCACCTCGTGCCCGGTGAGGTGCAGGCCGACGGAGAGGATGCCGGCGGCCATGACGGCGGCTCCCGCCGCCGGCGGGAGTCCGGCCCACCAGCCGCGACCAGGAAGAACGCTCACGTGCCCAGCGGACCCCACTGGTCCGCGCCCCGCCAGCCGACACGCCTGAGGGCGCGTCCCGGAAGGGGGACGGGAGCGGGGACGCGAGGGACACGAGGGGACGGGGGCGGGAGGGGCGACGGGAGGGGCGCGAGGTCGGGAACCGTCCTGGTGGCCCTCGCGTCTCACGCTCCGCCACCTCGACCCCTTCCGAAGGGGATTGGGGGCCGGACGGCCGCGGCGTCGCCCAAACCATCTGCGCGCAAGATCAACGGACTCTGCACGCGATGCACATGCGCGACCGCGGCCCGGTCCTAGGCTCGGGGTGAGACGGGGGCCTGCCGGTCCGTCACAGGGGAACGGACCGGCGGGTTTTCTCCGCGCGCCGTCGGCACCGCGTTCCGGCACCGGGGTAGCGTCGCCACGGCTCGGCCGGTGGCCGGAACTCGATTTCTCCAGAGCGGTCAGAACTACCTGACCTCTGGCTCGCCCGTGTGGGCGCACCCACTCCCGCACGTCCGCATCCGTCGCGCACGTCCGCACCCGTACCTCTCGTCCCACACCCCGGCACTACTTCGGGCCCCGCCCCAACCGAAGGAGCCCCGCATGAACGCACATCTCGCGAGGAACCAGCCGTACGCCGTCGCCCTGTTCCGCATGGTCACGGGACTGCTGTTCGCCTCGCACGGCGCCGCTTCGCTCTTCGGTGTCCTCGGCGGCGCGCGCGGCGGCGGCACGGTCGCCGTCGGCACCTGGCCCGGCTGGTACGCCGCCGCCATCCAGCTGGTGGCCGGCGCCCTGATCCTGCTGGGCCTCGGCACCAGGGCCGCCGCCTTCGTCGCCTCCGGCTCGATGGCGTACGCGTACTTCACCGTCCACCAGCCGGGCGCCCTGTGGCCGTTGCAGAACGGCGGCGAGGCCTCGGCGATGTTCTGCTGGGCCTTCCTCCTGCTGGTGTTCACCGGCCCGGGCGCCTTCGCCGTGGACTCCCTGCTCGCCTCCCGCGCCTGCGGCCGCCGGTCCGACGGCGACCGCAGCCAGGAGGCCGTGGCCGCCTGAATGCCTGTGGAAACGCTTCAGGGCGGCGGTGCGAGCAGGCCCGTCCCGTAGGCGGTGGTCACGAGATGGACCCGGTCCCGCGCGCCGAGCGTGCTGAACAGGCGCGCCACGTGCGATGTGGCCGTGCCCGTGGCCGTGGCCACGGAGAGGAACAGCTCTTCGGCTCTGTCCGCGTTCGACCGGCCCCGCCCCACCAGCGTGAGGACCTCCCGCTCGCGCTCGGTGATGCCCGCGACCGGCCGGAAACCGCCTTTCGCCGCCGCGGGGCCCCGGGCCGGTGCCGAGGCCGGTGCGGGTGCGGGTGCCGGTGCCCCGGACGACGTCCGCGATCGGATCGTGATCCTCGAACTCGACACCCCAACCCCCCTCACCGGAGGAGGTCCTGCGCGAACTCACCGCGCCTCTCCCCGGTTTCCCCGGTTTCCCCGGTTTCCCGGGCTTCCCGGGTGACGAAGGGCAGCCGATAGCCTGAGCCGCATGGATGAACTCGACGGAGTGGAGATCGTCGCCTTCGCGGACGGCGCGGCGTTCGAGGGCTGGCTGGCCGAGCACCACACGCGCCACGAAGGCGTGTGGATCAAGATGGCCAAGAAGAAGTCCGGCATCCCGTCCGTCGGCGATGACGAGGTCGTCGACATCGGCCTCTGCTACGGCTGGATCTCCGGGCAGCGGCGCTCCCTCGACGAGACCCACTACCTGCAGAAGTACGTACCGCGCCGGCCCAGGAGCATGTGGTCGCAGGTGAACGTGGAGAAGGTCGCGATGCTGACGGCCGCGGGGCGGATGCGCGAACCGGGACTGGCCGAGGTACGCAAGGCGCAGGAGGACGGTCGGTGGGCGCGGGCCTACGAGTCGCAGAGGACGGCGACGGTCCCGCCCGACCTCGCGGCGGCGCTCGACGCGAGCCCTGCGGCCAGGGAGGCGTTCGAGGCCCTCGACAGGACCGGGCGCTACCTGGTGGCCCTGCCGCTGCTCCAGGCACCGACCCCGCAGACGAGGCGGGCCAGGCTGGAGAAGGCCGTGCAGCTGCTGGCGACGGGCGGCCGGCCGGGATGACGATCAGGCCCGGCTCCCCGAGGGGGAGCCGGGCCTGATCACCGGAACCGGTCGGACCTCAGGAACGCGGACCGCGGTCCTACTCGGCACGCTCCGCGTCCTTCGCGGCCTTCTCCGCGTTCTTCTCCGCGTTCTTCTCCTTGATCCGCACCGCTTCCTTGCGGACCTCGGCCTGAGTGGCGCGCTCCCGCTGCAGCCACTCGGGGGACTCCTGCTTCAGCGCTTCGATCTGCTCGGTGGTGAGCGGCTCCGTGACTCCGCCGCGGGCGAGGCCGGCGATGGACACGCCGAGCTTCGCCGCGACCACGGGGCGGGGGTGCGGGCCGTTGCGCCGCAGTTCCTGCAGCCACTGGGGCGGGTCGGCCTGCAGCGCACTCAATTCACTGCGCGAGACGACACCCTCCTGGAACTCGGCGGGGGTGGCCTCGAGGTACACGCCCAGCTTCTTCGCCGCGGTTGCGGGCTTCATCGTCTGGGTGCTCTGGTGCGACGTCATGGTGTCAAGAGTATCGATCGTGTGCGCTACCTCCGACCACGACCGGTAACCTGGCGGGGTGACAGGCTCGGAAGTACCCCATTCGTTCCGGCTCGCTTACGTCCCCGGGGTGACACCCACCAAGTGGATCCGGATCTGGAATGAGCGACTGCCCGACGTCCCGCTGACCCTCGTCGCGGTGTCCCCCACCGAGGCTTTCGGCGTGCTGCGCGACGGCGGCGCCGACGCCGGTTTCGTACGGCTGCCGGTGGACCGCGCGGACCTCAGCGCGATCCCCCTCTACACCGAGACCACCGTGGTCGTGATCCCCAAGGACCACCTCGTGGCGTCGGCCGAAGAGGTGTCCACGGCGGATCTTGCCGAGGAGATCGTGCTGCACCCGCTCGACGACACCCTCGACTGGGAGCGGCTGCCGGGACAGCCGGCGATCGAGCGCCCCGCGACGACGGCGGACGCCATCGAGCTGGTGGCCGCGGGGGTGGGCGTGCTCGTCGTCCCGCAGTCGCTCGCGCGCCTGCACCACCGCAAGGACCTCACGTACCGGCCGGTTTCGGACGCTCCCGAATCGCGCGTCGCGCTGTCGTGGCCGCAGGACGAGACCACGGACCTGGTGGAGCAGTTCATCGGGATCGTCCGCGGGCGGACCGTCAACAGCACCCGGGGCCGCCCGGCGCCCTCGGAGCAGCCCAAGGCGACCGCCAAGGCGAAGGCGAAGGCCAAGGCGAAGGCGAAGCGTCCGGACGCGGGCGGGAGCGGCGGCGCGCAGCGCAAGACCGCATCCGGAAAGCCCGCCGGCAAGAGCGCCCGCGGCGGGTCGGGCGGCCCCAAGGGCGGCAAGGGCGGCAAGCCCCGCCGCCGGTCGTAGCCGGGGCGGGCAGGCCGCGGGGCCTTCGCGGGCCGGGGCGCCACGCGGCAGGACCGGCGTGATCTGACCGCTCACCGAAGCGCGCGGCCGCCGGGCCGGGCCCGCACCCCCCGTGCCGGCTGGACCGGCTGGACCGGCCGCGCGAGGATCTGCCCGCCCATGCGGCCGGCCGCACGCTCGCCGACGACGCGCACCGGCCCCGGCCCGCACAATATGCTCATGCTGAGCATCGGAACGATCGTCATGGGCGCCACGGATGTCCGGCGGGCGGCGCAATTCTGGGCGCGGGCGCTCGGATACGTCCCCCGGGACGGCGAGGTCGACCCCGGCTGGACCGTCCTGGTCCCCGCCGACGGCCGGGGCCCCGGCCTGGCCCTCGGCCGCAGCACCTCGCCCGTACAGGACCGTCCCCGCGTCCACCTCGACCTGTACGCGGCGGACGCGGCGGAGCAGGAGGCGGAGGTCGCGCGCTTGGTATCCCTGGGGGCCCGGCACGTCGACTGGGACTCCTACCCGCCGGACCCGGACTTCGTGGTCCTGTCCGACCCCGAGGGCAACCGCTTCTGCGTCATCGACACCAGCCACGGCTGAACCCCCGCCGGACGGCCCTTCAGTCGTCCCCGTCGTAGACCCCTGCCTCCACTTCGAGTGCGAGTTGCTGCAGGACGTCGATCGCGGAGAGGTCCGTCCGGCCGCCGTCGTGCGCAATGGCGAGGCTGGTGAAGGCGAGGCTGAATCCGGCGACCATGGTCTGCAGGGCGGGACCGAGCGCCTGCGCGACGAGCCGGGCCACTTGCTGGGGGGAGGATTCCGCCGGGACGCTGATGGAGGGCAGCATCTCGTTCAGCAGCTGGGTGACGACCCCCGCTTCGCGCTCGGGAACCTCGTCGTCCTCACCGGCTTCCGCCGCCCGGCGGATCTCCTGGGCCTCCGTGAGAATCCCGATGACTCGCTTGAGAACCTCTGCACGCTCCATCTGCGGAGCGTAGCCCGGCGAGCCCGCTTCCTGAGGCCCTTCTTTCCTCTGCCTTAAGTGGAACCTAAGGTTCGTGGACGGCGCCCCGAAACGAACGAATGTCCGCTTCGGGGCGGCTAGCGTGCTGCCTCATCCTCCCAACTCCCCAGTAACACAGAGGCAGGCACGCGATGAGCAGGACAGGTGGGCACCGGCGCACGACGAGCCGGGCGGCGAAGGTCACGGGCGCGATCGTGGCGGCGGCGGTGATCGGTGGCGCGGCCTTCGCGGTGACCGGCACCGCGCAGGCGAGCTCCGTCGGAGCGGTCTACACGAAGTCCAGTTCCTGGAGCGGCGGTTACACCGGCCAGTACGTCATCACCAACAGCACCGGGCAGGCCCAGTCGGACTGGACGCTCCAGTTCGACCTGCCGGCCGGCGTGAAGGTCGAGTCCCTGTGGAACGGCGTCCACACGGTCGACGGGCAGCACGTCACCGTGAAGCCCGCGAGCTGGAACCGGCAGCTGGCGGCGGGCGCCTCCGTCACCGTCGGCTTCGTGACCAGCGGATCGGGCGCCCCGGGCGACCCGACCGGCTGCCGGATCAACGGGCTGAAGTGCTCGGTGGACCAGGGTGCGACGGCCGGTCCGACAGGGCGGCCCACCGTCCGGCCGACGACCGCGCCCACCCCCGCGCCCACGGCCACCGCCACGGCGACCGCCACCGCGACCCCGACCCCGACCCGGACCACGTCGCCCACCCCCACCGCGACCTCCCCCGCCACCCCCGGCGCGCGCTTCGCCCCGTACGTGGACACCTCTCTGTATCCCGCGTACGACCTGGTCGACACCGCGACCAGGACCGGCGTGAAGGAGTTCCACCTCGCCTTCATCACCTCCGGCGGCGGCTGCGCACCGATGTGGGGCGGTGTCACGGACCTCGCGAGCGACAAGGTCGCCGCCCAGATCGGTGCGCTGCGGGCCAAGGGAGGCGATGTCCGCGTGTCGTTCGGCGGGGCCGCCGGGCACGAACTGGCGCTGAACTGCGCCACCGTCGACGAGCTGGCCGCCGCGTACGGAAAGGTCGTCGACCAGTACCGGCTCACCAAGGTCGACTTCGACATCGAGGGTGCGGCCCTGCCGGACACCGCGGCCAACGCCCGCCGCGCCCAGGCCATCGCCCGCCTGCAGAAGTCCCACCCGGGGCTGGACGTGGCGTTCACCCTGCCCGTGATGCCCGAGGGGCTGACCCAGCCGGGGGTGGCGCTGCTGGCCGACGCCCGGAACAACGGTGTGCGGGTCGACGCCGTCAACATCATGGCGATGGACTACGGGCCCGCGTACAGCGGGGACATGGGGCAGTACGCGATCCAGGCCGCGACGGCCACCCAGGCCCAGATCAAGGGTGTGCTCGGGCTCTCCGACGCGGCGGCCTGGAAGGCGGTGGCCGTCACGCCGATGATCGGCGTCAACGATGTCGCGACCGAGGTCTTCACCGTCTCGGACGCCTCGCAGCTCGTGGACTTCGCGGCGGCCAAGGGGATCGGCCGGCTGGCGATGTGGTCCTCGGCCCGGGACCGGCAGTGCGCGGGCGGGGCCGTCAACCACGCCGACGCCACGTGCAGTTCCATCCTCCAGGAGCCGCTGGCCTTCACGAAGGCGTTCGCGGCGTTCAAGTAGCCGCGGAGGGCGGGCCCGTCGCACATCGCGTGCGGCGGGTCCGCTCCCTGCGAACGGGCCGGACGGGCCGGACGGGCCGCTGCGCGAGCACTCCCGCGCGCGGCAAGGGCGAGCGCCACGTCGATCCGCGGCGCGGGACGGTCCTCGACGAGCGCCGGCGCCGGCAGCGCCGCCACGGCGGCCAGGACGCGCTGCCGCCCGCACACGACGTCGCACGAGGCCACGGTTGGTTCGAGGAGCTCCTCCTGTGATGCGGCCCGGGGCGCGGCGCCGTCCGCCACACCGACGGCGCCCGGCGGCAGGACCGGCGCGCCACGAGCCGGTCGTCGAGGTCCACGTCCGTGCGGGCCGTACGGGCCGCACGGGCCGCACGGGCCGCACGGGCCGCACGGGCCGCACGGGCCGCACGGGCCGCACGGGCCGCACGGGCCGCACGGGCCGCACGGGCCATGCCGTACGGGCCATGCCGTACGGCGCCGGGACGGCCCCACTCACCTCTCGGCCCCTCGCGGCCGGCCGGGCGCACGACTGACCTGCGCCAGGACCAGGACCGTGTCATCGGCAGGGTTGCCGTGGAGCAGGTTCGCGAGGATGCGGTCGGCAGCCTCCTCCATCGTGCCCTCGGCCCGGCGCAATTGGTCGCGCAGGGCGTCCAGGCCGACTTCGATGTCGCGGCCCCTGGCTTCGATGAGGCCGTCCGTGTACAGGGCGAGGGTGGCTCCCTCCGGGAGGTCCAGCTCCGTCGTCGGGAACGGCAGACCGCCCACGCCCAGCGGCACGGCCCCGGCGGCGGCCACCGTGTCGACCGTGCCGTCCGGGCGGCGGACCAGGAGCGGCGGGTGGCCCGCGTTGGCCATCCGGGCACGCCCGGTCGCCGGGTCGTAGAGCAGGTAGAGGCAGGTGGCCAGCTCGATCCCGGCCTCATGGGCGCAATGGTCGAGTTCGGCGAGCAGCGCGCCGGGATCCGTGTGGTGCCGGGCCAGCGCCTTCGCGGTGATGCGCAGCCGGCCCATGGCCGCTGCCGCCGCCACCCCGTGGCCCATCACGTCGCCGACGACGAGGGCCACCCGGTCTCCGGGCAGGCTGATCACGTCGTACCAGTCGCCGCCGACCTCCGTGACATGGCCGGCCGGCAGGTACCGGTGGGCCACGCGCACGTACGGTCCGGCCCCCGTGGCACTGGGGAGCAGGGCCCGCTGGAGGGTGAGCGCGATGTTCTGGACGCGTCCGTAGAGGCGTGCGTTGTCCAGGCACAGCGCGGCGCGGGAGGCCAGCTCCGAGGCCAGGGCGAGGTCTTCGTCGGTGAAGGCGGGGCGGGCGGCGGACCTGCCGAACATGGTGATGCCCTGGACCGTTCCCCTGGCGACGAGCGGGGCGATCAGGATGCACGCCAGCCCGCTGTCCCGCAGCAGCTCGGCGCGCGCCTCGTGGGCGACGGTCCTGGTCACGAACTCCTCGTTGACGGGGACCGAGAGCGGGCGTCCGGTGCTCAGCATGGCGTGGATGCTGGAACCCGGCGGGTAGGTGACGCGTTCCAGCCCGCCGACGAGTTCGTCGGCGGGCGGGGGCAGGCTGGTCCCGGCGGCGATGCGGCGGGTGATCAGCGGCCGCCCGGGGTCAAAGTCCGCCGCCTCGTCCATCCACTCGACGAGTTCCACGACGGCGCCGTCACAGAATTCCGGGACCACGGTCTCGACCAGTTCCCGCGCGGTGACGTTCAGGTCCAGGGTGGTGCCGATCCGGGCCCCGGCCCGGTCCAGCAGGGCGAGTCGCTGGCGGGCCGCCGTCGCCTCCAGAATGGCCTGCTCACGGTCGGTGACGTCCACCAGCAGCCCACCCACGCCGGGGCGCGTGTCGCCGGCCCGGCTGAGCGGGAAGAGGCTCACCGACCGGACCTGGTCGCGGTCGGGGCGGCCCGGCGTGCGCAGGCCCACCAGGACCCCGACCACGGGTGGGCCCTGCTCGGCGACGTTCCGCAGCGTGCGCTCGTACTCGCCCTCGTCGGAGGTGAGCATGATCTCGGTCATCCGCCGGCCGAGGTGTTCCGCGATGGGCATGCCGTCCATGTCGGCCAGCGCCTGGTTGAGGTGGACGTACCGCAGCTGATCGTCGAGCATGACCAGGCCGATGGGGCAGGTCTCGAACAGTGCGTCGAGGAAGGTCAGGTTCGTCTTGACACGGTCGAGGTCCTTGCCGCTGCTGGCCAGGCCCATGACCACCGAACTGCCGCCGGGGCCGGTGACCGGGAAGACCCGGAAGCCGCAGTCGAAGACGGTGCCGTCGCGGTGCGCGGCGGGCATGCGGACCCGCCAGTAGCCCAGGGTCCGGGCGCGTTCCGCCAGCTGCGCGGCGGGGCTGGGGCCGCCCTCGGGCGGGGCGGGGAACAGGACGTCGGCCGAAGCGGCCAGCACGGCTTCCGGCGGGTGTCCGAACAGCGTTTCGGCGCCGGGTCCCCAGTACCGGACGCGGCCCTGGTCGTCGAGGCCGAAGACCGCGACCGCCACGTGCTCCAGCAGCGTGCCCGGCTCCGACCTCAGGAGGCCTGGAGACCGCTCGCCCCCCAGCGGATCCGTCGGCACCAGACGCCCCCTTTCGGGCTTCCCGGCTTCTCGTCAATTCTGCCCCTTCCCCGTCCGGCGGACCTCCCGTCGGGGTGAGGCGCCCGGCCGGCCGTTGCGGCGCACGCACCGGGGGCCCGCGCCGCCCCCGCGCCGACTCCGCCGGTCACGAACAGCGCTGTCGATCTTCCGTAGGGTCGGACCGCCTCCGGGCGGGGGGGGCGGGGGGCCCCCGCCCGCGGGCGGCGCCGGGGCCCCCCCCCCCCCCCCCCCCCCGAGAGCGGGGGAGGACGGGACCCAG